>JAADHA010000477.1 GCA_013152105.1 Oligoflexia bacterium
TTGCTGGCCGAAGACGACTCTGCCGAGCTGCGCTCCGTAGACTTCGAAGACCAGACCGATGACGTCGACGCGACGGCCCCACCTCCGCCCTTGCTCCGCATGCCGGCGCCCTCCGACAGCCCCGCGGCGATGGCGCCCCAAGTGCCGCACACCGACCCGGCGACCTTTTCACAGGCCGACATCTCGACCCTGCAAGACCCGGAACACGACGAAGAACTCCTCGTCGACCTCGCCACCAGCGATGTCTCCCCGCTCGCAGCCACGCCTCCCGACACTGCCCCCAGCGACACTGCCCCCAGCGACACTGCCCCCAGCGACACTGCGCCTCCCGAGGCCGCGCCTCCCGAACCCAAACCCGTCGAAGCTGCCCCCCTCGCCACTGCCCCCGCCGACCTCGCTGAACAGCTCTTCATCCAGGGCACGGACATCGCCGACGCCGCGACCATCGAGCAGGCCGCTCGGATCACCTTGGACGTGCTCGACGGCTTCGTCACAGCCCAAGCCAAGAGCGTTCTCTACGCGAGCATCAACGACACCCGGCTGCGCTTCTTGGCCGCCGATGGGCCATCGGCAGCCCAGGTGACGAACATGACCGTGCCCCTTGGCCACGGCATCGCGGGTTTCTGTTTCGACACTGGCGCCGCCCTGATCATCCGCAACGCGCGGCGCGATCCTCGCCACCTCGCCGATGTGGATCAGGCCACAGGCTTCCATACCGGCGACATGATGTCGGTGGCACTGCGCGACCACGAAGGCGGAATCTACGGCTGCGTCCAGTTGATCAATCCACCGACACGCTTTCAGCACTGGCAGCTCGAGGCCGCGATCGCGCTGGCGACGACGCTGGGCGAATACATCAGGATGCGGGCGTGAATCCCGGGAAAAGATCGAACAAGGACCCCGTCGATCCCTGCTACAGCGTCCGGGTGGACCAAGCCCTGGCCCTGGCGACCGACTCCTTCCGCTACACGCGCCGCAAGTCGACGAAGATCCCCTACCTCGCACACCTGCTTCAGGTGATGGTGACCGTCGCCGAGCACGGCGGGGACGAAGAACAGATGGTCGCCGCAGTCCTCCACGACTACCTCGAAGACATCGATGGAAGCTCGGCCGAAGAACTCTCCAGCCGCTTCGGTCCGCGGGTCGCCCGCCTGGTCGTCGCACTCAGCGACACGACGCTGCGGCCCAAGCCGGCTTGGGCACCGCGCAAACGCCGCTACCTGGAGCACCTCGCCGCGGCACCCGCCGAAGTCAAGCTGATCAGCGCGGCCGACAAACTCCACAACGCGCAGAGCATCCTGCGCGACCTCAAGACGGTCGGGCCGATCGTCTTCGATCGCTTCAGCGTCTCATCCGCTCGAACGCTCTGGTACTACCGCCAGGTCGTGTGCAGCCTGTCCTCAGGCTGGGAACACCCCCTGCTGGTCGACCTGCGTCATGTCGTCCTGTCGGTCCATCAGCTTGCCGAAGAGCCCATGCCCTCGCCGGCCAACTTCGACCCCATGCCAGACTGAGCCGCCGAGATCAGGCTCGCGTTTCGGGCGTGGCCAGCAGGCGTTCACGCTCACGAGCGATCGCGTTGATCACCGTCTTGCGGTCCTTGGTGGCACGCTCCAGACGGCTGATGCGCTCCAAGTCCAACAGGCCCAGGCCGCGCACAGCGCTGGCGGCGGTGCGGGCGTTGAGCTGGTCGTAGTTGGCGATGGGCACGCTGGTGGCTTCCGCGATGCCGCGATCCACCAGCTTGATCAGCGGATCGCCGATCGCAGGAGGTACGTCGCCGAGCAGGTCATGGGCCCGCTCCAGCCCACGGGTTGACAGCGCCCAGAGGCGAACCTGACCCTCGCGACGCTTGCGCCAGGCGTCATGTCGTGCCTGCTCCAGGCGGTGACGAGTGTCGTCGGGAATGCGTGCGATGATCCGGTCGAACATCAGGGTCTCCTGTGGGGCGCTGGGAGTTGGCTTCGCCCCTTGGAATCGTTGACTGAACGAGTATTCATTCAGCACGTCTTCCTAGTCACTCACCGACATCCGGTCAAGCCCGGCGCCGACGCCCACCACAAGAGCCCGTCGTCCGCCCCGTCCGCTCGGCCCCACGCGCCTTGAAGGCGCAACAGCAGCGAGCGTCGCTCGGGAATGGCGGGGAGGTCGAGCACCACGAAGCGAAAGCCGCGCTCGCACAGCTCGCTGAGGGCAGGCAGCGTCGTCGTGGGGGTGACCAGAGATGCGCCCCAGACGCGGGCCATGAGCGGGTCGGCGGGGGGCTCGGTCCAAGCCCGGGGCATGTCACTGAGCGCCCGGCGGTGAAAGGCGTGGCCAGCCAGCCGGACGGGGTGGTTGGGGCGAAGCTGGGTGCTCTGCATGGGCAGGTTGAGCACCCCGCCAGGCACAGGGTCCTGGGCGAGTTCGGTCCACGCCTTCAGGGGAAGCTCGACCGTGGGCCACGGCAGGCCGAAGCTGGAGACGCAGCGCAGCGCGTCGGCGCACCCCAGCAGGCTCAAGAGCAGGGCACCAGCCAGGACGCGCCTTCCAGGACGCGTTCCAGCCGCGATCATGGCGCACAGGCCGAGGTGGGCCAGCACGATGGCCCGGTAGTACTGGCCACCGTAGGCCAGCGGCAGGTGGAGCCACCGAACCAGCAGCGCAGGGAGGAGCAGTTCGTGCCCGAAGACCGTGACAGGCGCACCGCCAAAGGCCAGGCGGGGGCCCAAGGCCAGGAGGACCCCCAGGGCGACCGGAAGGGCGAAGGTTCTGCGTCGCCCCCCCAACAACAAGGCGCCGAACAACAGGGCCAAACCCAGGTAGGGCTGGTGGATGACCGTGGCCTTCACCTGTGGCTCGGTCACGCCGAACAGCAGCGTGTCGAGGCCCGCGACCGGCAGCGGACGAACCCACAGCGGCGGCCAGGCACCCGTGCTGTATGACGGCCGATAGAGGACCGACTCGGGCAGGAATGAGCCCACGTCCAGCCACGCCCGCGCCACCAGCAGCCCCACAGCGGCCAGCACCAGAGAAGACGCGGCCTTTAGACGGGACGCCCCTTCGCGCAGGGCTCGCCAGGCCACCCACGGAGCCAGGAAGGCGGCAAACAGCGCCAGGTAGGGGCTGGTGAGCGCCCCCGCCAACCACGCCAGGGGTACGAAGGCCAGCGCCGCACGACTTGAGACGGCATGCCAGGTCAGCAGCAACAGTCCCGTCAGCACAAAGGTCTGGGTGTTCTCTACCTGGCCGGAGAGCGCAGCACCCAGGGTCACGGGCGACAACGCGAAGAGCAAGCCGCCAGCAACCTGAAGGGCAGGACGACCACCGGGAGCCAGGCGCCGCACCAGCAGCACCAGCCCCGCGCCACCCAGGGCCGGACCGACCCATCCCGCCAGATGCACGACGGCGTTGCCGGTCAGCAGCGGACGCAGCAGGGCGGCAGCAGCCAGAAAGGAGAGGCCGACATAGCGCGCGCTGCGCACCCCCGGAAAACCAGCCTGATCCGTGGGATCAGGCCAGTGCCCGCCCCACAGTGCGTCCGAGACGACATCCGCGGCCCACACATGGCCGCCGGTGAAGGGGTTGTCGAGCAGTCGCGCCGACGGCTGGCTGAGCCATCCCCACCAAGCCGGCAGCATGGCCAGCAGGGCGAGCGCAAACACGGCCAGAGCGGGAAGGGCC
>JAADHA010000106.1 GCA_013152105.1 Oligoflexia bacterium
GCCTTGGAGCACCACGTCGAGATCACGCTGGCCAACACGCGATCCGTGCCGGCCTCGGTCGACGTGAGGGAGCGGGTGCCCGTGGCGCGAGAGGATGACGATGACGTCCAGGTGCGCGCCGTGAGCGCCGACCCGCCCTGGAAGCCCTTCGAGCAGCCCGACCAGCCGGTCGAGGGGGCTTTCCACTGGCAGCTCGAGCTGGGACCCGGGGCCGAGCAGACCCTGCATGCCAGCTACACCGTCGAGATCCCCTCCAAGCGCGAGCTTGTGGGTGGCAACCGGAGGGAGCGCTGATGGGCACCGAACGGATGATGGTGGACGCCCCGGCGGTCGAGGTCGTGGTGTTGGAGGATCGCGCGCAGGTCAGGCGACGGATCACGGTGGACCTGCCTGCGGGTTTCTCGGCCCTGCGGGTGTGCGATGTGGCGCCGGTGATCAGCGACAAGACCCTGCGGGGGGAAGTGCCGGGAGGCGGCGGGAGCGTCGTGGACCTGCGCGTGCGGCGCTCGGCGCGTATCCGTGAAGCGGACCTCACCGAAGAAGAGTCGCTTCGACGCGAGCAGCTTCGTGAGCTGCAGCGCCAGGCCCAGGATCTGTCCCAGCGGGCCGATCGCCGCAGCGGGGATATCGACGCGCTGCTGGAGATGCGCCGGCAGGTCCTCGACGATGTTGCCCAGGACGTGGCCTGGGGCGCGTCCACCGCCAGCGACTGGCAGGCATCTCTCGCGCTGATCGACGCACACGAGGCCGAACTCCGGGCTGATCGTCTGGCCCTCACCGACCAGCTCGTCGACCTGGAGCGGCGGATCGCGGACCTGGGTCGCCTGCTGGCCAGCATGCGCGGTCCCACCAGCACCATGGCCGCGGACCTCGACATCGACGTGGTGATGGACGTGGCGAGGACGGTGGAGCTGGACATCTTCTATGTGAGCCCCGGGGCGTGCTGGCGGCCGCTCCATCGGGCCAACCTGGGTGGAGACGGCGATCACGGCGAGTCGATCCTCGAAGTCTCGACCTTTGGTTGTGTCTGGCAGAACACCGGAGAGGACTGGTCGGGGGCGCGGGTCCGGCTCTCGACCCGCAGGGCATCCCTCGGAGTGGAGCCGCCGCTGCTGACCGAGGACCGGCTAAGCAGTCGGCCCCGCCAGGATCAGCTCCAGGTCGAGCTCCGCGACCAGGCCATCGAGACCACCGGTCCCACCGCTTCCTCGAAAATCCAGTCTGGAGAGCTGCCGGGCATCGACGATGGCGGTGAGGTCCGCACCCTCGACGTCCGCGGGCGCCCCGAGCTGCCCGGCGACGGTAGGCCGCACCTGCTCCCTCTCGGCGGCTTCACCACCGAAGCCCAGGTCCAGCTCGTCGCCATGCCCGAGCTGGCCCTGGCGGTGCTTCGGCGGGTCCGGGCGACCAACGAGGGTGCCACGCCGCTGCTGGCCGGGCCGGTCGAGCTGATCGCCGGGGGTGGACGGATCGGCCGCGGCACCCTGCTCTACGTCGCGCCGGGTGCCCGCTTTGAGCTGGCCTTCGGTCCCGATCCGGCGCTGCGGATCCACCGCGATGTGCAGAAGGTCGACCAGGAACCGGGGGTGCTCAGCCGCTGGCTGGCCACGGACACCCGCGTGAGCCTGCACCTCAGCAATATCGGGGAAGAGGCTCGCAGCTTCGAGCTGACCGAGCGCGTGCCCGTCTCCGAGCTGGAGCAGGTGCGCGTGACGGTCGACCGCGCCGAGACCAGCGAGGGCCTTGTGCCAGATGCCGACGGCATGATCCACTGGACCCTGGACCTGGCGGCGGGCGAGACCGCGACCCGGGTGCTGGCCTGGAGGCTGGAGAAGAAGAAGGACGTGGCCGGGATCTGACCGGCATCGCTGACGGCTCTATCTCGCGACGCTCCCACCTGTTTTCGCGGTCGCGTGATGGGCTCTGCGCATCAGCCATAGCCGCCGGGGTTGTCCTGCCACCAGCGCCAGGCGGAGCTGACCATGTCATCTAGATCGAAGCGGGCCCGGAAGCCCAGCTCGTCCAGGAAGAGCCGGGGATCCGCCACGCAGACGGGCATATCACCAGCCCGTCGGTCCGCCTCGACGACCGGTACGGGTCGGCCGGCCGCCCGGCCGCAGGCATCGACCACTTCGCGCACGCTGTAGGAGCGCCCGGTCCCGACGTTGTAGACGTGGTGGCCCGGGCTCTTCAGCGCCCGCAGGGCCGCCAGGTGCGCTCGCGCCAGGTCGATGACGTGGATGTAGTCGCGCAGGGCGGTGCCATCGGGCGTGTCGTAGTCCGTGCCGAAAATGCTCAGGGCCGGCAGGTCCCCGGACAGGGCCATCAGCGTGCGTGGCACCAGGTTGCTGGGCTTGGTTGTGTTCTCTCCGATGCGCCCCGTGGGGTGGGCCCCGACCGGGTTGAAGTAGCGCAGGCTCACCGCGGACCAGCCCTGTTGTTCGGCCAGCCAGGCCAGCATGGCCTCGCCTTGCAGCTTGGTCCAGCCGTAGGGGGTCTGCGGGCGCGTGTCGGAGCCCTCGGCGAGCGGCATGGAGGCGCTGGGGCTGTAGACCGCCGCGCTTGAGGAGTACACGATCCGCCGGCAGCCCACGTCGGCCATCGCCTGGAGGAGGCTGGCCATGCCGCCCAGGTTGTTTCGGAAGTAGCGCTGGGGGTGGGCCAGGGACTCGCTTGTCGACTTGTAGGCGGCCAGGTGGAAGACCGTGTCCACACCCTTCAGCGCGTGGCGCATCAGGGCGGTGTCGGCGATGTCGCCTTCTACCAGGTGAGAGTCCTTGCCAGCCAATTCCTGGACCCGGCGCAGGGCGAGGGGGTGGCCGTTGCTGAAGTCGTCGACGACGACGACATCGTGCCCTTGGCCGAGCAGCTCGAGCAGCAGGTGCGAGCCGATGTAGCCGGCTCCGCCGGTGACCAATGTGCGCATGACAGGAGTCTACCAGAGGGGCGATTCTGGCGGAGATCAGCGAGTTATGGGTGTCCGCTGCCAAGCACCCGGGACAGCGATAGGCTGTTCCACGCTACCTCCCTCGAGGGCGTCTTGACCCGTTCCCTCGTCCTCAGCTTGCTCGCCGGGTTGCTCGCCGGGTTGCTCGCTACCGCCCTGAGCTATGCGGCCATCGTCGCCGGCGTGGCGCTGTGGGCCAGCGGGAAAGTCAGCGGCCACAACGCGGGTGGGGACTGGGTGGCGACAATGATCATCGCCGCTATCCTGGCCTGGATGCCGGCCGTGGTGCTGGGCGGCCTGACCTGGGCGGCGGTCTTCTTGCGCACCCGCCCTGCCTCGACGCCGGGCTGGGTGAGCGCGGCCTGGATCAGTGGGGTCGGGCTCTGCCTGGTCGGGCTGCTGAGCCCCTGGGGCCAAGGGCTGGTCGCAGAGAGGGTCTTCGGCGCCGAGGCCGAGCAGTCCCTGCAGGATCTGTACGATGTTCCGCCAGGCCAACTCAGCCGGGCACTGCATGACGTGCGCGGCCAGGCCAAGCGAGACGCGTGGCTGATGGCCACCGCCCGTGACCCGGCCCTGCTGCGCCGCTACCAGCCGGACACGCCCGCGGCCGAGGCGGACCGACGCGCAGCCGAGACCTTCGCCGTCAACTGTCTCGTCGCGCCACCCTGCGCTGGCCCCGCGCCCGATCCAGGCGATGACAGGGCCTTGCTG
>JAADHA010000247.1 GCA_013152105.1 Oligoflexia bacterium
CGCCAGCGTGGTCGGTGTCGGCTTTTCCTTCCCGAAGATGGTCGAAGACCCCGCCGATTGAGTGGCCTGCGTGCTTGTCTGAGCGACATCTTCGTGTTTCGCGCCGAGCCATGTGTCCGGTCCGCCATCCCTGCACCTGGTCCACCCCTGGCGACGGATCATCGCCGTCGCGCGGCTCTCGAGCGGGCCGTGGCCCCCCCCCGATCAATCACGATCGCTTCGTTGGGTATCATCGGTCCAGGGAGTCCATGCTCGAACCCGGCACAACGGTTGATCGATACGTCGTCGAGGTCTTTCTCGATGAAGGTGGCATGGCGTCGGTCTACCGGGTCCGCCACGGTGTCTTGGGGACCCGGCACGCGCTCAAGGTGCTGCGTCACGACTCTCAGCAGCTTCGCTCGCGCTTGCTCAAGGAGGGGCGCCTCCAGGCCCGGCTGGACCATCCGCACCTGGTGCCGGTGACCGATATCCTTGACGTTCTTGGGCGGCCCGCGCTGCTCATGCCCTACGTCGATGGCCCCAGCCTGGGCGCGGTGCTTCGCCAACAGCGCTTGACCACGGACGCGGCCAAGCAGCTCTTTCGGGGAATCCTGGCGGGCGTCGCCCATGCCCACGCCCATGGCGTGGTGCACCGGGACCTCAAGCCGGCGAATGTGCTTCTGGAGTCGGGAGCTTCTGGCGTGGTCCCTCGCGTCGCCGACTTCGGGATCGCCCGGGTAGTTGAAGGCGACCGGGCGGGTACGGCGGACCCGGCTTGGACCCGGACCCACCAGTTTCTCGGTACCTACGCGGCTCCCGAGCAGGTGCGGGGTGCCCGCGATGTCGATCACCGCGCCGACATCTACTCCATGGGGGTCATCCTCTACGAATTGCATTGCGGCCAGCGGCCTTTCAACAGCCAGGACATCCTCGAGATGCTCGACGAGATGGCGGCCGAGAAGTATTCCGACCCCTGCATTGTGTCGCCCGAGCTGGACCAGAAGATCGCCGACGCGATCCGCCGCTGCCTGCGAGCCGACCCGGACGAGCGCCCCCAGGGCTGTGCAGCTCTGGGTGCCCTGCTGTACCCCGACGAGCTGCCCGACCCCGGCGGAACCTGGGTCAGCCAGTCACTTCGGCAAGACCAGATCCCGCTGCTTGCTGCTTCGCTTGGACCGGTCAGCACGCCCCATCTGGGCGCTGGCGATACGCTCGCCCATGGCCGGTACGCCCTCCAGGACCGCCTGTCTGGTGGCCTCTACTGCTCGGTGTGGAAGGCCTACGATACCCGGGCCGAGACCACCGTGGCCATCAAGATCCTGCACGCCCGCTGGGCGTTGGACCAGCGGCGGGTCGACGGCTTGTTCCACAGCGCGGCGGCGATGGCCTCGCTCGATCACCCCGCGATCCCCAGGGTGTTTCTGGCCGAGGGCCGCGACGGGCTGCATCGCTTCTACGTCATGGAGTACCTGGAGGGTGGGTCGCTGCTGGCGGCTCGGCTGGAGGGTGGTCTGGACGGCGCCGCTGCCACCGCCGCGGTCCTCCAGGCTGGCGATGCACTGGTGGCGGCGCATGCACGCGGGCTGATCCATCGCAATGTCGAGCCTGGAAACATCATCCTGGGACGAGGAGGTCATGCCAGCCTCGTCGACTTCGACCTGATCACGCTGGATCTCACCGAACCCGTGAGCCACGTGGGAGGCGACTTCGTCTACCAGGCTCCCGAAGTGCACGCGGACCCGCGGGCGGCCAGTCCCCGCTCCGATCTGTATGGCTTGGCGATGTGTGTGGCCTTTGCCCTGGCCGGCCGGATGCTGCCCATGGACGTGGTGCGGGATCCCGAAGCCTTTGTGGCCGGACTTCGGTGCTCGGCGGCCGCGAAGCATCTGCTGGCCGCGGCGATGGCTGCTGACCCTGGGCAGCGGCCGGATGATCTTGCGGCCTTCCTGCGTGAGCTTCGGCGGTCCTTCGACAACGATCGCAGATCCCCCCCTTTCGTGCCTTCGGCTGAACGGGTACGTCGCCGGCTTCGACGGCGGGTGGCACTCTCGACGGGCATCGGCGTGCTGGCGATTGTTGCCGCCGGGGCCGTGGGCCTGGGCATGCGCCACGCCGTTGACCAACGGCAGGAGGCCGAGGCTCGGCGTCGGGTCGACCACCTCGCTTCGATGGGATGGTCCAAGGTATCTACTCAGCCAGGGGTCGCCCTGGCGTATCTGCGCGCCGCGGTCGCCGCGAACCGTCAGCTCGACACACCAGAACCCGAGCTGCTCTCTCGCGAGCAGGCCGTCGCCTTGGGGATGGCGGGCGCTGGGCAGCAGGTCGTGCCCATGCCGGACAATGTGCTGGTCCTCCAGGTGTCTCCAGATGGCCAAACGCTGGCCGCTGGGCTGGAGGATGGAAGCATCATCCTGATGGACGCCGAGACCGGGCAGATCCAGACCACTGTGACAGCTATCGCCGACCGCGTGTACAAGGTGCGATGGTCACCGGATGGCAATCTACTCGCCGCGTGGGATACTCGCCCCTCGGCCGATGGTGAGACCCGCGCTCCTGCGGTTGTGGTCGATCCCAACACGGGCCGGGTCCGCTACACCTTGACCCAGACGGGTCGGGTGAATGAGGTCTCCTTCTCGCCGGATGGCCACAGGGTGGCGGTCTCTGGTGGCAGCTCGATCACGGTGTGGGATACCACCACGGGTGTGCTGGAGGCACGCCTTGAGGGAAGCGAAGCGGCGGGCGACCTGACGTGGCTGGACGAGGACCTGCTGGTAGGAGGCGCGCCAATTTCGGTCTGGAGTGTCTCGCAGGCGACCCGGCTGGTGGACCTGCCGGTGGATGTCGAGAGGATCGGTGTGGGGCACCAGGTGTTGGCCCCGGATGGTGGGACCTTGCTGTACATGGATCGCGTGGGCGTGAGGAGCTGGGATGTCCGGAAACAGAAGCTCCTGGCCCAGGCGCCGCTCCCCGACCCCCGCTGGCTGTCGGTCTCGCCATCGGGCAGCCGCCTGGCGACCTTCTCTCGCGCACCCGCCGTCGACCTGTGGACGGTGCCCGATCTGCGCTCCGTGGCGCACCTGGTCAACCACAAGAAGCGGCCGATGGTTGTCAGCTTCAGCGAGGATGGTCGCGTTCTGACGGCCTCCTTGGATCGTACGGCGCGGCTCTGGAGCGCCAGGGATGGTTCACCCCTCGCCGTGCTGCGAGGCCACAAGGGGGCCGTGCACGCGGCCGCGTGGGTGGGGAGCACCCCTGTGACGGGGGGACTCGACGCGACCGTGCGCTCCTGGACCCAGATCGAGCACGCTCAAGTGCGGATCCAGGCACCTCTGCGCGACGTGTCCGCCTGGACCATCTCTGCGGACGGGTCGAAGGTGGCCATGGGAAGCGCCGGTGGCGATCTGTGGGCCTTCGATCTGGATGAGGACCGCCCGCTGGCGGTGAGCCTGGATACATCGGGCCGCGTCGATGACCTGGGCTTTTCCCCGCTCTCTGGTGAACTGCTGGCCTTGGTGAACAAGAATCAACTTGTTGCCTTCCCCCCGGCAGGCGAACCGTCCACCTTGCCCTTGGGTCGCCAGGACGCTGGGCCAGACCGCGGCTTTGCCGCTCTGGGTTTTTTGCCTGGCGGGTTGCCCTTTGTCTGGAGCAAGAACTGGTTCCAGGTGCCAGCGGCGCCCGTCATGCCCCTGCGCCTGGTGTACCGGACGGCGACGATGCAGGTAATGGGCGACTACCTGGTCGGGGCCAGTCAGTCCGATTCGCGGCTCGGCGCGACCGACATCGGCACGGGGGCGGGAGTGTGGGAGACCGAGCTGCCCTTTGACGATACGATCGCGACGCTGGCGCTCGCCCACGACGGTCGGACCTTGGCGGTATCGAGCTGGGACGGCGATGTTGCGCTGTTGGACCCGGTGACGGGCCAGGTCCGCGCCGTGGCGTCTCCGCATGCCAAGGCGGTGACGACCCTGGCCTGGGTCGACCGGGACCGGGCGCTGCTCACGGGTTCGGGCGATGGCCGTTCCTTGTTGCTGGATGGTGCCGACCTGTCAGTTCTCGACCTGGTGCATGAAGGCCAGCAGGCCATCATCGACGCGGAGCCCTCCCCGGACGGCCGCTGCATCGCGATCATCAGCCGTGACGGCTTCCTGCGGCTGGAGACCCTCGACACCCACCGCTTGTCCGCCCTTCACACCATCGGCGAAGGTGCGCTGCGGGCCTTTCGATGGAGTGCGGACAGCACCACCATGGTCGCCCTTACCTTGGACGGCCAGGTGCTCACCTGGGACGGGGATTGCTCGGTCCCAGCCCCCGACCTGGTGGTCGAGACCGGCGGCTGGACCAACCTGCGCCTCTGCCCGGACCAGGAAGAGGTGGTGCCGGTTGTGCC
>JAADHA010000402.1 GCA_013152105.1 Oligoflexia bacterium
GTGACATCCTGCGTGGCATCCCGCGTGGCATCCCGCGTGGCGACACGCTAGCAGTGCGCATGCAATCACTCGCCCTCCTCCTGATCCTGGCCGCCGCCTGCGGCACCCAAGACACCGACCCCGCTCCAGCCAAGGCGCTCCCGCCGCCCGCTCCGGCTCCCACTCCGGCTTCCGCTCCGGCCTCGCCCCCAAGCGCCAAGACACCCGCCGCCGAACCACCCGCCGCCGAACCACCTTGGCTGCCGGACGAACATCGGATCATTGACCCACAGATTCAGTACGCCAAGGGGATGATCGATGACAAGCAGGTGGACCAGGCCGTCGTCCTGCTCGATGCATACATCGGCGCAACGCCCAACGACCCAGACGCCTACTACTGGCGCGGCAAGGCGCACCAGAAGCAGGGCGATCTGAAGGCGGCTGAGGCCGATTATCGCCAAGCCAACACCCTGAGTCAGACCTGGCTTGGAGCCAGGCAGTCACTGGCCGATCTCCTGGTGAATACCCAACGCTGCCCGGACGCCGTCCCCCTGCTGCAGCAGCAGGTAGACGCGCTCCCAAAGCTTGGTCAAGCCTGGGCAAACCTTGGTTTTTGCAAGATGCGCGCCGACGATCCCAACGGCGGTCTGGCTGACCTTCGCAAGGGCTGCGACCTGGGCTACGCCAACGCATGCGAGTCGGTTGCCCGCGCCGAGAGCCGCGGCGCGCCTCCCGCCAGCCCCTGAAGCTCTTGGAGTGCACCAGGCATCCGCTATGCTCGCCGGTGCCCACCTCTCCTCACCCCGGTGCAGCCCATGGCCGACTCGCGGACCCGTCGCGGAGCCCGTTCCGTTCAGCGCATCGTCCGAGCCGCATCTCGCGTCATCGGGCGCTCTGGCTACGACGGCGCCAGCATGGGCGCGGTCGCCGCCGAGGCCGGCGTCAGCAAGGGCCTGCTGCACTACCACTTCGACAGCAAGGAAGACCTGCTGATCGAGGCCCAGCGCGTCGCCTTCCGCGAGCTACACCGCCGCTTCAGCGAACGCGCCAAACGGGGTGACCGAGGACTCGAGGCCGCGCTGGACGCCTTGGATGCCATGTGGCGAAGCATCCGCGGATTGCGAGGCGGCGCCGCATTCATCGTCGAGACCCTGGCCATGGCCAGCCACAACGGCGCTCTCAGCCAGCGGATCTCAAGCTTGTATGGCGAGTCCACACAGCTCCTCGACGAAGCCATTCAGCTTGTCTTCGCCGACGAGTTGCAGGATCTCGCCGTGTCGCCGGACCGCATGGCGGTGCTGATCCGGGTCTTGCTGGAGGGCCTCACGGTCGAGCTGGCCCAAGCACACACGGCCGAGGACGCCGCCAGGGTTGACCAGGCCTACCGAGACTTTCGCGAGCTGTTCGAACGCTACGTGTTGTCCGGCCACCGCATGTCCGCGCCAGATCCCGAGACCCTGGGGCCGGTCCCGTTGCCTTGGTAGCCTGGTCCTGGGGCCCCAGCCTCAGTTCTCGCGAAGTTGGGCGGTCAGCAGCGCGGACTGGGCGACTTGACGCGAGGCGTCGTCGGGTGCCAGCTCGGCCGCCCCGGCCAGCCACTCCAGGGCTTCGTCGGTGCGCCCTTGTTGGGTCAGGAAGCGACCCAAGCCCAAGAGCGACTGGTGGAGACAGGTCGCGGCGCTAGCCCGGTCAACTTGTCGTTGGAGCGCCCTGGCGCGCTCGATCGACTGCATGAAGGTGCGCTCGGCCAGGGATGGGTCGCCAGCTTGGGCCTGGGTTCTGGCCAAGGCGAGCAACGCGGCGTGCGCCTTTGCGGGCTGCCCGAGCAGGGAGCGCAGACCGTCGAGGTGCAACAAGGCGTCGGCCGCAGCCGCGTTGTCGCCGAGCTCTTGGGCCACATCGGCGAGGGCTTGCAGCACCAGCGCGTGCAAGGGTCGAGCGTTTCGGGCCAGGGTCACGGCGCGCGCCGCCCGCAAGCGGTCCAGCGCCGAGACGTCGGGTTGGGCCCGCGCGCGGCGGGTGGCCTCGGCGATCACCAGGGCCAGCGAGGGATCCGAGAGGTCTTGGAGTGCCGCCACCGGGTCGCCGTGACTGGACGCGGCATGGTCCAGCGCGGCGAGTGCGGCTTCCAGTCGGTCGGCGGCAGGATCCGCCGCGGGTGTCTGGTCGGGAAGATCTGGGCTCATGCAAGGGAACCTATGCCACCACGAAAGCGGGGGGGAGACGAACGGTCAAAGATCCGATAGGCGGGCGCCTCCCCAACCCCTCCCTTCCCTCTGGAGCCCACCGTGACGTCAAAGCACCAGGACATCGAGGTCAGCTACAGCGTCAGCAACGACTTCTTCAAGCTGTGGCTGGACAAGAATATGCACTACACCTCGGCCAGCTACCTGACTGGCGACGAGGATCTGGTCCAGGCCCAGGAACAGAAGGCCGCGATCCTCCACGACTACGGCGAGATCACGCCCGACAGCCTGGTGCTCGACATCGGCTGCGGCTGGGGCTCCTTCTTGGAGTACATCGTCACCAGGCGGGGCGTGAAGGAAGCGCACGGCGTCACCTTGTCCACCCAGCAGCTCGCATGGATCCACGACAAGCACCTGCCGCAGATCAAGACCTGGCTCCAGGACTTCAACACCTGGGAGCCCGACTGGCTGTACGACGCCATCGTCAGCATCGAGATGGTGGACCACATCTGCAGCCCCGCCCAGGCCCGGCAGGGCAAGGCCGTCTCGCTCTACCGGGACTACTTCCGACGCGCCCACAAGCTGCTGAAGCCGGGTGGCGTCTTCGCCTGCCAGGCGATCCTGTCGGACCGCGTACCGCGCAATCGCAAAGACCTGGAAGATCTCGCGTTTACGGCTGACATCATCTTTCCGGGTGGCCGCAACCCGCGCCTGGAAGAGCTGATCATGGCGGTACGGCCCTACTTCGAGATCGAAGAGCTGCGCACCCAGCGCGCCAGCTATCGGCGCACGACCAAGCTGTGGTGGGACGGCCTCAAGGCCCACCAAGCCCAGATCCGCGAGACCTTCGGCGACCAGCTCTACGAAGACTATGACCGCTACCTGGGCACCTGTGTGCGCTGCTTCGACCAGCACTGGAGCAGCGATGTCCAGCTCAAGCTGCGGCGCTGCGACATCTGAGCCGCGTCAACGCGGCAGCCGACGATCGGGTCCGGGCCGCCCAGGCTTGCGACGTCGACGTGGGTGCGGTTTCTGCTTGGCGCACTGACCATCGGCACGCAGCAGGGTCTCTGACGCAAGGTCCGTGCCCAGGCGCTGCCGGACGATCAGGCTGCCATCGGTCTGGACTGTGAGTCGCAGGCCGTGCAGACCTTCACCCTGGGCCGACACCGTGACCCAGATGCCCAGGTCGGTCGCGCTGAGGGCCAGGATATCCAGGCTGAGCCCGGACCGCTCCAGCGTCGGCGGAGAGGCGGACAGGTCCAACTTCAAGCCCGGCGCGGCACAGGCGTTCCCACTGCTGTTCCACATCACATCAGCCAGGCCGGCGTCGACGAGGGGGCTGGTGTCCAGGTCCTGCCCGCAACCCGCGGCCGGTGCCCAGAGCTGCTCGACCTGGTCGCTCTGCGGGCTGGCCAGCAGCACGCCATCGGTGAAGCCAGCCAGCGAACCCCGCGCGTA
>JAADHA010000198.1 GCA_013152105.1 Oligoflexia bacterium
TACGCGGTCGGAGACTATGACGGCTGGGTGCATCCATGTACGGTTGGGAACGATGCCGACGCGGTCGACGAAGCTACAAAGTTGACCTGAGGCAACCGGATAGGCATGTTCAACAATTATCATGCCACCTGTTGTACTCCAGCATCTACACGTGGGCACGTCGAAAAGTAGCGATGGCTACTGCTCCATGAGGCGCAATGTCAGGAGGTCTGGACGCTGGAGCGTCCGGCATCGTCCGTTGTGCTGAGGCTGGGTTCTCCGAGTGGCTTCCCCCTTGATGGGCTGAGCCTCGACGAGGCCATCACAGTGGACTCTTCGCAGGTCTCAGCAAGCTGTACTTCGTAACCCTTGCCCTTGTGACCGTAGGTGGCGTCGGGATCATGGGGGCTCTGCAGCGACGAACCGGAGATCTTCTTGCCTTCTTTGAGCTGAAGGCGTGGGCCTTGAGCAGGCTTCGCGTCGGAGCCGCGGTCCACGGTCTGCGGTGTGTCGCTTGTGTTGTCGCCTGCGTCGTCATCCGTGTCGTCGCTCGTGTTGTCGCCTACCTCGCCGCCGCTCGCAGCAGGGCGCCCAGGGTCAACGTCCAGCGGACGCGGTGTTGACCCGTGGCACATTCAGGACTCTGCCAACCGGATCCTGACGCGGTAGCTACTTCGGGTTCACCACGGCCTCGAAATCCTTCACTGCTGCTTGGAGTCGGGCATGGAGTTCTGGATCGTCCCCCTTCAGCAACCGCACTCTCTTTCGCACGCGCTTCCTGAAGGTCCTGGAAGACCCTGTCTCACTCAGCAGTCGCAGCATCTCGCTGTACACTTCGACCAGATCCAACTCCTCGACCCGGTCAGGCTGAGCCCGTATCCTGTCGACCAGTTGGGGCACCGAAGGCTGGTGGCCTCGCAGTGACCGATGTGCTCTACAGTAGTCTGCAGGCCACTGCCTGTGCGCCTCGGTATCCACCACCGTACCCCCGGTTGCCTCGGCCTCCTCAAGAGTCAACAGCACGAACAGCGCTGACTCCAGGTAGAACGCCGTTGGATCTCGCCAGCCCCAGAAGGCCGCCAGGTACCGACGGACCTCCCCTGCCGAATTCACCAGGAACAGCGACAGGTCTTCAACCGCCAGTTGCTCCATCTGTGCGTCTCGGTCCCCGGGCGGGCACCACGCCGTCGCAGGCACCGCGACCCGTAGCAGTCTTGGCCAAGTCTCAGGCACCGCCCAGCCGCCGAACAGCTCGCTCCGCAGCACGTCTTACAGGGCCATCCGCCCTCTTCGCGAGGCTTGCCAGCGGCTGGCGGACCAGCGGGTCTCCCAGATGTCCTAGACAGTTGATCGCAACGACTTGCACTTCGGATTCAGGGTGCTGGACAGCGCCGAGCAGCGCCGAAGCGGCGGCTTGCCTCAGGTTGGCATGCGCCCTGCCGAGACTTGCGACCCCGGTCAAGGCAGCGACAACTGAGCGATACCCAGCCGACCACTCGCGAGTTCGGTCGACAAGGAACTCGAGGTCACCGAAGCCGAGTCCCTCTGAGTACTCGTCCCACTCGGAAGCGAGCCACTCCCAGGCGGCTTCGTCATTTCGTTGCGCGGCTTCGCACCAGAGCGCCTCGGCAGACGGATCTCGGTGCGAGAGCTCTCCCTGAAACGCTGACACCAACACCCGTAGGAGGCTTTCATCCAGGTTGTCCAGCAAGCGGTGAAGCAGCTCTCGCTGTACAACGCTTTGCGACGAGAAAGTATACTCGACGTGCGGCTGGCATAAAAACGTCGAAGGTGGGCCGGTCATGGCACCCTCAACCGGACCCAACACGCTCTGAATGCGGCATCTCCTGGGACGCCCTCGCCGGGACCCGTGGTGGTCAGGCGCGAAATCGATCGCTGGAGTGGTCATTTGGCATCTCCTCGAACGCCGAGCGCGGTCTTCAGTTCATCGCTAGTTGCCCACCGAAAGAGCCGCCCAGCACGTACGTTGTATTCACCGAGAAGTTCCAGAGCACCTTCCAGGCTGCGATGTTCCGAATCGTCGAAGAAGTCCGAGTCGATGACGTAGACGATGTCCTTCGTTCCGGGATCCTCGCCCAATCCATGCTGGATCCTCACACGACCCTTACACCCCTGGAGTTGTACAATCGTGTTGCGGTTGGCACCAACCACACTGGGCCCGATGCTCTGGTCGGCGATCTCACCTGCGAATCCACGGCTTAATAGCCGGTGCCACCCACCGCCTTGCTTTATGCCCAACACCGTTGGACGGATGACGTCGATGTAGCGTAGCCCCACTCGGGAGAAATAGGGTATGGAGTATTCTTCCAGGAAAGCTCCTGCTGTCTGTTCTAGTGTTGCGGCGAAATTCGACCACTCAGAGTAATTGTAGTCCGTGAGGGCGATGAACCCCGTGCCCACGACCACCACCATCTTCCCGTCTTCACTTGTGAACACGTGCTCGCGCTTCGCTGCGCCTTTCTGGCCGGAAACGCCCATTAGCTTGGCCAACTCAGCCGGCATTCCGGGGACGCTTCCAACTACTGCGCGCTCGCTGTACGCCGGGAACAACTCTCGGATCGACTCCTGAAATGCTACTGGCACGTCGGTTTCAGCACGTAGGGCACGGGGGAACCGTAGCTGACAGATCACCTCGTCCAGCGGGTTCTTCTGGTAGCAGATTCTTGGGGTGTCGGGGAACGGCATGCGGCCTCGGTCTGGTGATCCAGGATTCTACACGCCAGGCTCGACACGTCAACATTTCGCCCGCGGTCGGCCACGGGCAGGGATGCCCAACCGCTTCGCTCGACCCACCGGGGCACCGGCGAATGGCGCACCGGCCGCGGGGCAAAGGATCCGTTGAACATGGCGCTGAACTACGGCTCTGCCATTCTCTACGCGGCGGGGTGGGTCTCGGTCCTTCGGGCGCACCTGGAGGACCATGCCATGCGCCTGCGTGATCTTGATTTTGAAGAGGTGCTGCCATGCGTGTTCCCGCCCCAGCCTCGCCCGTGGCCTTCCGCCCCGGCGCTTCGATGTTATGATCCCGCCATGTCCAAGCCCGTCCGTGACTGTTTACCCGCTGTCGATGATCGGGTGGTCCAGGAAGAGTCCCGGGCCGAAGTGCTGCGGGGTTTTTTGCTCATGACGCCACCGGCTGACGAACCATACGCCACGCTGCACCTCAACCTGGCCTACGTGTTGGGCGCCCACGTCGCCCCCGGCTGGACCGGTGCGCTGGACATGCTGACCCGCACCTCGTGGGACTCCGACTTTGCCCCGGACGCCAGCGTCTTCCCCACCCAGCGGGACCCGGACACGGGCAAGCGCTGCCTCGAAGAGCTGGCCTTCGAGATCGCCGCCACCCAGCCCCTCGACACGGCCGGAGAGAAAGCCCGAGAGCTGGTTCGTCGCGGTGTCCGACGGGTTTTCTGCATCGTCGTGCGCCACCACCGAGTGCTGGAGTGGTCCAAGGAAACCGACGGCTGGAGCCCCCTGCCCGACAGCACCCTCATCGAAGACCGCTGCTTCGTCCGCCCGCTACCGGTCCACGCCCTCGTTGACGCCAAGGCGGCTGACTCCGCCGTCATCGCCGCCCTTGAGGCCCGCGCAGAAGCCCGCGCAGAAGCCCGCGCAG
>JAADHA010000481.1:0-2999 GCA_013152105.1 Oligoflexia bacterium
CGGGCACTTCGACTCGGTGGCCTTCGGCGCAGTGGTGATCAGTTCGGTCACGGCTACGGCCGTCGCGCGATCCTTTCTGGGCGACACCCCGGCCTTCAAGATCCCCGGTTTCTCGATGCTGAGTCCCTGGGAGATGGTGATATACGCCATCCTGGGGCTGCTGACCGCCGCCGTCGCCGTCGTGTACATTCGCGGCCTGGCGTGGTTTGAGGACCGCTTCGACGCACTAAAGAAAATTCCCGATATCTTTCAGCCAGCCATCGGGGGCGTGGGCATCGCCATCATCGGCTTGTTCCTGCCCCAGGTCATGGGTGTTGGCTACGAGACCATGCTGCCGATGTTGAGCGGCCACCTGGCCACCGGCATGCTGGTGATGCTACTGGTCGCCAAGTTGCTGGCCACGACCTTTACCTTGGGCTCGGGCGGATCGGGTGGCGTGTTCGCGCCCTCGCTCTTCATGGGGGCAGCGCTCGGCGGTATCGTCGGCAGCATCGCGTCGGACGTGGTCTCTTTCCCGATCGCCTCGCCTGGGGCCTACGCGGTGGTGGGCATGGGCGCGATGGTCGCCGCCGCCACCCACGCCCCGATCACGGCGATCCTGATCATCTTCGAGATGACCGGTGACTACCACGTGATCCTGGGGCTCATGATCTCGTGCATTGTCGGCAACCTGGTATCGCAGCGAGTCTGCCCCGAGTCGATCTACACGATCAAGCTGGCCCGTAGAGGGATCAAGCTGCACGCTGGACAAGAGGTCAACGTCTTGCGCCAGGTCAAGGTGCGAGAGATCATGCGCTACGACATGGAGACGGTGCGCCAGGGCGCCACGCTCCGCGAGCTGGTCCAGCGGATGGTGGAGAGCCCGCACTACGAGTTCTTCGTGGTGGACGCGCTGGGCTGCCTGGTGGGGATCATCAGCGTCGATGATCTGCGCCACGCTCTCCCCAAGGTCAAGGAACAGGGAGACCGGCTGTTGGCGGATGACCTGATGTCCCACCAGCCGATCACAGTGCGGGCGACCGACACCCTGGACCAGGTCATGCGCTGCATCGGCCGCCGCACCTATGAAGAGATCCCCGTGCTGCCAGAGGGGACTTCGATGATCCCTGTGGGGGCGATCCGGCGCGACGATGTCATCAACGCCTACAACAAGGAGATCCTGCGAGTCGACCTGGGGGGTAGCCTTTCCCAACGCATGTCCGACGCGGCCTCGGGCCGTCTCTGGGAGGCAGTGGGGGGCTACGTGTTGGGTCAGGTTGACGTACCCGCCCATCTCTGTGGGCCGACCCTCGCCAAGCTCAACCTGCGCAAGCAGTTCGACATCGAGATCATCTTGATCGACCGGGGCGAGGGAAGCGCGGGCGGCGAGGGCAGTACAAGTGACCCATCGAACGCCGACGATCATCGCTACGTCTTTCCTGCGGGCGCCACCGTCCTTGAACCGGGAGAGCGCCTGCTGATCTTCGGTGAGCGTCACAAGGTAAAGGCGTTGCTGAATCAATGGCAGTAGCAGCACCCGCGACTCGTTGACGGACAATTCGAAATGGGCCACTCGTGAACGGTCACTAATGGTCACCGTGGGCTAAGATCAGGAACAGGAGCGTTGCAAGTATGGCACATTGCCATACACCTGACGACCGCCCCAGGAGCAAAATGCCCGACCTCACTGACGCCATCCTCTTCGCCGCCACCTTGCAACCCGCACAGTGGACCAGCAAATTGCTGGCCGCCGAACTCGACCTGGATCAGGGCGACATTGACCAGGCCATTGTCGACCTGCGCAATCGCGGCATGATCCAGAAACGCCGGGGATCCCCCAAGTGGGGTGGTGCCGACCGAATCCGTGCCACCAAGGCCGGCGACAGCGCCTGTGTCGACACCCTGCGCGCTCAGCTCATGGACGGCGCTGGACCGGACTGAGGGCGCTGCTGCCAGTGCTGCTGTCAGTGCTGGTGGCGGTCGCATTGGGCGCGCTGCTGGTCCTCGCGGCCATCGGCCGACAGCGTGGCCTGGAGGCGATTGCCCCCGGCGATCTTGCGGCGTTTCATCAGGCAAGTTGGAGTGCTGCTCATGGGCACGGCTTTGCCCAGACGGCCTTGTCATTCGATGGCCAGACCCTGACGAACAGCGTTCACTTGAGCCTGGGCCGAGCGCTGTGGGTGCCGCTCTACCGACTCATGCCCAGCCTCTATCTCCTGGTTGCGCTTCAGGCTGCGGCCATCGGCTTCGGACTGTTCCTGGTCGGCCGGATCGCTCGAGAAGCCGGCGCAGGCCCCGCCCTCTCCGCGGTCGCGGTGCTCATCGTGGGCCTCAGTCCGCTCTGCTCGGGCCTCGCCACTGCCGACCTGCGCCCCCTGGTCTTCATGGTGCCAGGGGTCCTCGCGATCGTGCTGGGTCTGGTGCGCCCCTCGCTCTTCCTGGTGTTGCTGGGGGCCACCCTCACGATCCTCTGCAGGGAAGAGGCGCCCCTGGTGATCGGAGCGCTGCTGCCCTTGGCCTGGTGGGAGGGCCGTCGCCACCGTCACCACCGTCGCCTGGCACCCTTGATCGTGCTCAGCGTGATGCTGGCGGTCTCCCTGCTGCTGCTCCTGGGACTGTGGGGGAGACTATCCACGCTGTCCACCAATGACGCCCCGGGCGCTGTGCTTGCCAACATCCTCGCCGGTCAGCGCCCCATCTTCCGCTCGCCCTCCGAGGTGCGGCTTGGTCTGCGCGCCCTGGCTGCCGCGGCTCCCAGCCTGGCGGCTCCGCTCGCCTCCTTGCCCGGGACTCTCGCCTGGTTCTGGCTGGCGGTGGTCTCCGTGTTTGAACCGGCGATTCCAGGCCGGCCAGGCGCCCACTACCTGGCGGTCGTCTTCCCCTTTCTCGCGGCGGGCACCGCGCTGGGTCTTCCGTGGCTCTGCGCGCGCGTCTCTCGACCGCGTCTGCTGGCAGCCTGCGCCCTGCTGACGGCCACCGTGGCGGGGCTGCCCGAGCTTCGCAGCACCCTGCACCTGGTG
>JAADHA010000481.1:3004-6617 GCA_013152105.1 Oligoflexia bacterium
GTACGTCGCGACGCTTGGCCCCTCACCCGAAGTGGCCGCAGTGCAGCACCTGATGCAGCCCGTACTTGCCTCGGATGGCGGCGTGATCTGCGAGCCCGTCCTGGGTCCCCTGCTGGCGGGCCGAGAGCAGCTCTATCTGCGCGGCATATTCGACCTGGAACCTGGCATGGAGGAGCGCCTGCTGCCCCGCTTGGACTGGGCCCTGCTGAAGCCGCCAAGGCCCGGCAAGTCCACCAACGACGACGTGGACCGCAGAGCCTGGCAGCTACGACTGAGCAAGGCTGGACTGGCTCCTCGGGCGAGCGAGGGTGGCTACGTGCTGTGGAGCCGGTAACAATCGCGCGGGCGTTCTGACCGCTAGGCTGAAAAGGTGCGCTGAACTGAGCGCTTCAACACCGCGACGGCGTCGGCATCCAGCAGCCCACCGTGGCCGCCGATCAGGCGTTCGAAAGGCAGGCTGAGCAGGCGATCGAAGTCCGCTTTGAGCGAGCCACCTGGCGGGGTCTGCGCCTTGAGCCAGGGTGGACCGATCTGGGCCGGATTCTGAAACCCCATCCACCGGGTGAGGAGCCTGGCCAGGGGCGAGTTCAGGTGGCTTGGGGCCCAGTGCTGCACGCTGTCACAGGTGATCAACAGCCCACCCGAGCGTTTCAGCAGCAGGGCGGCCTCGGGGGCGATGGTGTCCTGGAAGAGGAAGGCATCGAGGTCGGGACCAGGAAGCGTGGCGTCCCCCCGCAGATCGTCGACGGTCCAGCGCCGCGCCCCGTAGCGGTCGACGTAGTAGTCATCGTCCATGCCATGCAAGCCGATCTTCATGACGTGGGCGACCTTGCCCAGCGCGTCCAGGCCGGCCTGGCCCTGTTCGTCCAGGCGCACGCTGTTGACCAGGGTCAGTTCGCCCTCGTGACGCAGCACCACCATGTTCCGGGCGAGCCGCACCAGCGGCTTGAACTGGACCGAGCCCGTGAGGAACCAGGCGTCGTCCATGATCTGCTGAAGTGAGTCGTGAGGCTGCGGTGCGGGGAATCGGTCAGGCATCGTGGGTCTGGCTAAGGGTGAGGGTGAGGGTGAGGGTGAGGGACATTGCACCGCGGCTAACCCGGTGCCCGCGCGTCGGGTAGACCCGCGGTCGCGGCAGCGCGATAGATGCTCGCCCGGTTCGCCCCCTGATTCGCCTGGAACCACCTGGAGCCCTCCCATGATGCAGACCAATGACGTGCTCCGACGCCTGCGCTACGCGCTGGACCTCAGCGACCACCAGCTCGCCAAGATGATCAGCCACCGGGGCGAAGCCGTGGCGCCCCCGCACGTGACCCGCCTGTTGTGGCCCGAAGCACACCCCGAGATGGTCGAGTGCTCCTTCGACGAGCTGGAGCGAGCGCTCGACGGCTTGATCATCGCGCGCCGCGGTCCTCCCGACCCCTCTCGACCCCGGCCACCACTGCTCGGCAGGGCCCTGTCCAACAACCAGGTGCTCAAGAAGCTGCGCATCGCGCTGGAGTTCAAGGAGCAGGACATGCTCCAGATCCTGGCTGAGGGCGGACTCCCGATCAGCGGCTCCGAGTTGGGGGCCTTGTTCCGCAAGCCCGCGCACAAGCACTATCGCGAGTGTGGTGACCAACTGCTGCGCGCCTTCTTCAAGGGGCTGACGCTGCGGATGCGGGGATAGACCGCACCTGGAGACCGCAATCATCCATGCGCCACTGCCGTACCGGTGTCGAATCCCTGGAGCAGACATGGCCGAAGACAGCCTCCACCGAGCCGGCATCGCCGCCGTCATCAGCGCGTTCATCCCTGGGATGGGCCAGATCTACCTGGGTCGCTGGGGCTGGGCGATCTTCTGGCTCATCATCACGCCGGGCTTCTGGATCGGCAGCGGCGGCACGCTGGGGTGGATCTGCCACGTGCTCGCGGCGATCCAGGCATACAAGCAGGGCGCCGAGTAGCCGCTGGCCGCACGGCGTGGCGATGGTGAAGCCGCCGCGCGCATCCCGGGAAACTCCAGCGGCCTGCGCTGGGCGCGGTTGGTCGGTTAGCCCGTCCCTCCCCGCCGCCCCTACCCTGGAGAGCGCATGCGCATCGGCATCTGTGGATTCCCCCAGACAGGCAAGTCCACCGTCTTCCAAGCGCTCTCGGCCGGCAATGGCAGCGCGTCCAGCGGACGTGGTGGCGTCACCTACGGCGCCATCAAGGTGCCCGACCCGCGTGTCGACGCCCTCAGCGACATTTTCTCCCCCAAGAAGACCGTCTACGCCGAGATCACCTTCATGGACGTCGGTGGCCACGGCGTTGTTGGCGGCACCGCCCTGTCCAGCGACGTCGTGCAGGCCATGCGCAACGCCGATGTCCTGGTCCAGGTCGTGCGCGCCTATGACAGCCCCATGCACGCCGACCCGCCCGACCCGGCGACCGAAGTCCAGGCATTCAATGACGAGCTGGTCCTGCTGGACCTGGCCATCATCGAGAAGCGCACTGATCGCTTCAGTCGGGAAGGCCGCAAGGATGGCTTCGTCGATGTCAACAGCCGCTGCCAGGCATGGCTCGAAGACGGCAAGCCCCTGCGCGAGCTTGGACTGGACCGCGAACAGCTCGTGACCTTGCAGGGCATCCAGCTCCTGTCCTTGACCCCCTTGTTGACGGTCTACAATCTGGCCGAGGACGAACTCGACGGCTCTCCGTGGAAAGCTGTGGCCGAAAAAGACCCCTCCGCCTACGCGCTCTGCGGCGAGCTTGAAGCCGAGCTCGCCGAGCTCGATGACGATGAACAGGCCGAAATGCTAGAGGGCCTGGGTCTGAAGGAACCGGCCAGCCACGAATTCATCCGCACCGCCTACGCCGCCCTGAACCTCATCAGCTTCCTGACCGCCGGCACCGACGAGTGTCGCGCCTGGCCCATCAAGCAGGGAACAAGCGCGCGCCGCGCGGCGGGAGCGGTCCACAGCGATATCGAGCGAGGCTTCATCCGGGCCGAGGTCTACCGCTGGGAAGACCTGGTGAAACACGGCAGCGAGGCTGCGCTGAAGGGGCTGGGGCTGTTTCGGCTGGAGGGCAAGGATTACGTGGTGCACGATGGGGATGTGGTGAATTTTCGGTTCAATGTGTAGACCTATGTTGTACCTGCATTTTCGCGGTTGCGAACGTCTTCGAGACACGTTGTGAGACACAGCGTCGTAGGCTGAGGTCGTCCGAGACACGGAGGACCCATGGCGCGCATCGCGGGCATCAAAGGGATCAGCTACGCACGGTATCGAGGCGGCTGAAAGCTGCGCTGGCGTGAGACACACGAGACCGCCGATGGACCGGTGCGGCGGTCGCGCTCGTTCACGGTGGAGGACGAGGCTGAGGTGCCGGTGATGGCGGTGCAGATCCGCGGGGCGCTCGACAGGCAGGGCTACTGGGAGCCCGATGGTGGCGGCGTCTCAGCGAAGGTGCGGCCGATGGAGGTCGACATCGAGGCGGTCGCGGGGGAGTGGCTGGTCCGCAAGGTCGGCCGCAGGCGGCTGGCGACGTCGACGAAAGCGAATCTCAAGGGCGCGTTGAAGCGGTTCTTCGAGGGGGTTCGGGCGGTGGTGAAGCTGCCAGATGGGCCGATTCCCGCACGGTATCTAAACCG
>JAADHA010000251.1:0-5515 GCA_013152105.1 Oligoflexia bacterium
GCAGGCCCTCGACGCGGGTGTGGCCAGCTTTGGATCCCACACCCACACCGTGATGCCGGACCCCTCCGGCTACTGGGGCGCGGGGCCGCTCTCCGCGGACACCGACCCTCATCCCTGCGACGCCTACGCCGGCGACCCCCTCTCCGAAGCCCCGATCGAGACGGTCGAGGCGATCGTCTTCTATGGAGCCAGCGGGGCGTCGGCGGTGTCGGAGCTGTTTGGCGAGCCGATTCGCAGCTTCACCGGGTCCGTGCCCAGGGTGATGGGCAACAAGATCCTGGCCCTGTCGGATCCCGACCTGCTGGACCCGAATATTGACCGGGACTTTCCGCCCGAGTGGGCGCCGTGGCTGTTGGGCGGCGCCTACAGCGAGTGCATGATGCGCGCGACGGGGCACCCGCCCTTCGAGTTGTACCACGCTAGCGACAGCCGCAGTCTGGGCGGAGGCGATGGTCCGCTGGTCACCCCCGGGGAACCGGTGGTCGGCAATATGGCGGTACACCTGGGCCTTCCGGGGGATGACGCTCCGGGTGCGGCGATGCGTCGCATCCTGACGGCGCTGTTGGCCTGGCGAGCGGCGTCCTTGACCGATGCCCCGGACCGGCCCTGGGCCTACACCTTCCACACGCACCTCTTCCACCTCTATCCGGGCTCGGTCGCGGCGCTCGACCCTGACGCCCGCGACGTCTCCGCGGTCACGGGCGGGCAGTTCCGGCGCGACCTGGAGTCGGTCGCCAGCTTCGCGGATCGCTTCACCGGCGGGACCTGGCAGGGGGTCTCCAACTCCAGTGGTGGCGGGCCGATCCGCTGGGCGCTCCCCGGTGAGCGCGACCCGCTCGACGCGGACTTCGTCTATGGCGACCCCGACGCCGCGCCCCCTGTTGGGATGGACGACAGCTACCCCTACCCGCGGCTGCTCGCCGAGCAGCTCATTCACGCCAACCTGGTCTGCACGGGGACACTCGACGGTGTCGAGGTCTACGGTCTGTTGCGCTGCGATGGCGGTTGGTCCTGGGGAGGGGACAGCGCCGGCTTCCACTGTACGGACGACGAGACGCCGTCCTGGAAGTACGTCCTGGTTCCCTCGGCAGCGACCTGCTTGTCCGACGCCAGCGGGGCGGGATGGCCCCTCTTGCAAGCGGCCAGCGTCGTGGCGAGCACCTGGATGGACACGCCCTGGTGTGCCACAGGAGGGCTGGCTGTCCCGGTAGAGGGACTGCTGGTGGCGTCCACGGACGCGATCCCCACGCTGGCCTCGGCATGCACCACGGGGCTGGCGGCAGGCGGTTAAGACCGGCTCCTGTACGGCAGGTCACACCAGACCGGAACGCGCCCATGGCAACGTGCCACGACGACACGCCAGCAAGCTACTCGCTCACCGAAGACCAGATCGTCCTGCAAAGGGCGGCGGCGGACGCGGCCCGCGCGGTCCTTGGCGACACCCTCAAGCAAGATGACGAAGACGAGTGCTTTCGCAAGGACTACTTCCATAAGCTGGGCGAGTTGGGCCTGTGCGGTGTGCCCTGTCCTGAACAATATGGCGGACTTGGCCTGGGCTATGCGGAATACGTGGTGGTGCTCGAAGAGATCGCCAAGGTCTCGGCCAGCTACGCAGTGACGGTCGCCGTCAGCGGGCTTCCCCAGATCATCCTGGCGGCCTTCGGCGATGAAGCCCAAAAGGAACGCTGGCTGCCGGGTCTGGCCGCGGGCGAATTGCTGGGTGCCTTCGCCCTCTCGGAACCGGACTCGGGCAGCGACGCGGCCAGCTTGCGCACGGCGGCGGTCCGAGACGGCGATAGCTACGTGCTCGATGGCACCAAGTTCTGGATCACCCACGGCGGCTACGCGGACATCTACGTGGTGATGGCCCGCACGGGGGGGCCGGGTGCCAAGGGCGTGTCCGCCTTCCTGGTGCCGGGAGACGCACCGGGCCTGTCCTTTGGAAAAAAGGAACAGAAGATGGGGATGCGCGCCTCGCCGACGGTCGAACTTGTGCTGGATGGCTGTCGGATCCCTGCGTCCAACAGGGTTGGCGCCGAAGGGGCCGGCTTCACTGTCGCCATGGACGCCTTGGACGGCGGGCGGATCACCATCGGTGCCGTCAGCGTGGGGCTGTGTCAGGCGGCCTTGGACGTGGCCGGGCTGTACGCCACGGTGCGCAAGCAGTTCGGTCGGCCGATCATCGACTTCCAGGGGGTCGGCTTCATGCTGGCCGATATGGCCTGCCGCACCGAAGCCGCCCGGCTGCTGGTCCACAAGGCTGCCGCCCTTCGAGACGCGCACCGGCCCTACAGTCAGGTCGCCGCGATGGCCAAGTGCGTGGCAACCGATGCCGCCATGGCTGTGACCCAGGACGCCGTCCAAGTGCTGGGCGGCTATGGATACACGCGCGAGTACCCGGTGGAACGCTACATGCGCGACGCCAAGGTGATGCAGATCGTAGAGGGCACCAACCAGGTCCAGCGCATGGTCATCTCTCGTCATCTCAAGCATCGTTACCAGCAGGCAGGCCCATGTTGATCCGACCCTGCGCTTCCACTCGCGGTACGCTGCGGCTCACCTACGGAGGGCAGCGCGGCGCGCTGTTCCACCGGGCGCCCCCTTGGACGCCTGCCTGCCTCCCCGCTGACGCCCCCCTGGGGCGGGAGCCGATGGTCCGATGAAAACGTGCAAGCTCTGCGGGTCGACTTACGGCGACAAGGTTGATTTCTGTTTCCGCGACGGTCAGCCCCTGGTCATCAGCGAACAGCCGCCGCCAGCGACTGACGCGCCGACGCCGCGGAATCGACCGGGTCTGGCGGACATGCTGGACGTGCCCGAACCTGGCTATTCGCCCGTCAAGGCTGCGGTCGATCTTCCGTCGCCGGGTGTCCCTGCATCAACGGATCTGCCGGGTCCAACCGATCTTCCCGATGCGGTCGCCCTGCCTGACTCCGCGGGCCTTGCTGCCACGGCGGGCTTCTCGGATGCGGCCGCCCTGCCCGATCCGGGTGCTCTTGTCGGCTCTCCCGAACCACTGGCCCCACCCTCGCCCTTGGCTCCGCCTGATCCCACGGCACCAGTGCCCCTGCCCGCGCCATCCCTTGGCGATGTGGACTCGCAGCGCGACGACGACGCCTTCTCAGGGCGGTCGGCGACGGCCGAGGGCATGGAGATGATCCCCGAAGACGATCTGCCGCCTGCGCGTCCGCTCGTTGACACGGCGGAAGAACAGACCCTGGCGGATCTGGCTCGCAACTTGGGTGGGCAAGATGCTGCGCCCGACGTGGACGAGTTCATCGACCAGCTTCCGTCGTCGGTTGACGACTCGGATCCAGACGCCGATCTCTTCTACGACCCGGTGGAACCGGCGCCCCGAAGCAATCGGACCCTGATGATGATGTTCGGAGGAGCGCTCATCGTGCTGGTGTGCGGGATCGCCTACATCTTGCTCAACCGTGGCGACAAGGTCGTGGACCCGCTGGCGGGCAAGCCAGAAGAAGTGGCTGCGCCGGTGGTGGTCGCCCCGGCTCTGCCCAACCCCAAGCCGGTACCTCCACCGCCTCCCGTGATCGAAGATGTGGCAGCGGAACCGACGGCTGCTGGCGACGTTGGGACTACGCCCGCCTGGCCAGCCTTCACCCTCCGCGGACTCTGCAGCAGCAAGCCCGACCAGCCCAGCACCGACCCCCGTGGCGCAGCCTCGAGCGGTGCAGCCTCACGCGGCGCGGCCTCACACGGTGCAGCCTCGTACGGCGCAGCCTCGTACGGCGCAGCCTCATGCGGCGCCGACACCATCGGCCTCGGACCGCACCCCACCCAGTGACGGGTCGGCTTCCCGTACCCTTCCACCCAGCGGGGCCACGCCTTCCCCGGACGCCACAGCCGACATCGCCGGATCGTCGGATCCCTGGAACACGGGTGCGACGGCAGAGACCGGGCGGATGACCATCAACAGCATCCCGGCGGGTGCCATCGTGTACGTGGACGACCGTCAACTCGGGCGTTCTCCGCTGTCGGCCGAGCTGGGCTTTGGCATGCACACCATTCGGCTGGAGCTGGGTGGCTACAGCAGTGAACAGCGCACGATCGACGTGCAGATGCCCGAGATGGCGGTGCCCTTTGAGCTGAAGCCGCTGGTCGTCACCGGCACGGTCAATATCTTCGGCCCAACCGGTGCCACGGTGCTGGTGGATGGCGCCCAGGTCGGCAAGATCCCCACCAGCGTGAAGCTGACCGAGGGCCCGCACTCATTTGAAGTGAAGACCGCCGACGGATCCAGCTTCAGCCACAGCCAGGACGTTCGCTTCGACGGCGGCACCACGGTCAGCGTCACGCTGGCGCCCTGAGACTGGCGCCTGCCCAGGGGATCCGAGATGCAGATGGTCTTGGTCCGTGGCCTTGTTCACCGCCGCTGTCAGCGCCGCTGTCAGCAGGTAGTGGGATGCCAAGCTGGTCAGGGCTCGGCGACGCCGTGGAAGGTGCAGGTACGTTCGCCCCTTGACATCGACAGCCCACGCTGCCCAGAACCACTCGACCATACTCACCTTTGACTGGTGCATCAACGTCCCGGCTGTCACCGAGTCGTGGCGCCGGCAGCGCATGCATTGGAACACCCAGGGCCGCGCCTGGAAAGCGAGATGCCAACTGCGGGAGCGTCGATGGCGTTGGGCTTGGCTGCACACGTGTGCAGTAGTCGCTGTCGCGGACCCCGCAAGGGCAAGATGCACCAAGTGGAGAATCACCCGACCGCCGATCTTGCAGCGCTGAAAATGCGTACAGACCAGATACGCAGGTCTTGGCTTCCACGGGTCGCCTACCTACGGGTGGGAGCGTGAGAATGCGCCACCCAGGGCGACTCTCCCATGCCACCCCTCGTAGGCCGCCCGGGCCGTGTCGCGGCCCGTGTTCGCGCGACCAGAGGGACAATGGCGATGGCTTCCCACCACGATAAGCCCCCCGTCGTGCGTCCTCTGGGCGAGCGGGCGACCGAGGCCATGTGCCCGCATCACCCAAGCCTCTTGATCCAGAATGCCTACCTGAGTTGGATGCTGCGCTACCACGACTTCAACCACTGTGGAGACCCGGCACAGTTTGGTGCCGACGACCACGTGGCGGCGTCCACTCAGAACCAGGCCCTCGCCGCTCTACTAGCGCCACGTCCTCAAGATCGACCTGCCATGGCTCGATGGGCCTGGTCCGCGCCCGTCGCCCCAAGCGACTGCCCGTCGTCATGCCTCGCGAAGAGGTCCGCCGTGTCATCGCCGAACTTCGGGGTACTTCCGAACTGATCGTCAGCCTGCTCTACGGTGCCGGCTTGCGCCCGGCCGTGTGCTGCCGCCTCAGAGTCAAGGACATTGACTTCGACCGCAACCACCTGCACCAGAGTGCCCTCCACCGCGCCGTACACGATGCCGTGCTGCGCTCCTGCATCCCCAAGCGCCACCTGTGCCACACCTTCGCCACCCACCTGCTCGCAGACGGCAACGACATCCGTACCCTGCAAGATCTGCTGGGCCATGCCGATGTCAGCACC
>JAADHA010000251.1:5591-7530 GCA_013152105.1 Oligoflexia bacterium
AGCTCCGACCCATGAGCGGTTCGCGCATCTGCGGGCTTTCGAGTCACCGGTTCTCGCTACGCAAACCGAGGCTCGCTTGGCCTAGGCAGGGCTGCCGGCCGCTTGATACGGTACCCGCAATTCGGACAAAAAAGGTGTTCTGTTCGGTACTCGGCCACAGAAACATCTACCGTGAACGCTACTTGGCACTCCGTGCAGGTGTCCCGGATGGTGTTCACCATCGTCTTCTTCATGTCTTCTGAATAATGCACCACACAGTTGCGGCCCCGACGTTTAGCATGAGCCACAGCTCGTTCAAGAACGATCCGGACACCACGATTGGTCAACTCTGCGCCGGACACCGCATCGGTCGAAACCCATCCGATGCTCACGGTGCACTGCATCGGGTCCGGTCGATCACCGACCCTTATCCGGACACCCTCGATGGCGGATCGAATCCGCTCCAGATTGGCTTCAATCGTCCCCGATTCTTCATTTGGCACAAGCCTGCCCACCAAGTAAAACTCATCACCGTGAGCGCGGAATGCACGGGCGCCTTCGGGAAAGTAGTCCGCAGCCGTTTTCAGATGCGCAGCCACCCGCTTGAGCATGGCATCCGCCTGCAAATAGCTGAAACTATCGTTCAGTCGCTTGAAATGGTCGATCTCTACGAACGCGCACCAGAACTTGGCTTTGGAGCCGATGGCCGACTCAAATTCCTCAGTCAGTGCCGCGTCGTTCGGAAGTTGCGTCAGGCCATCTTGAAGTTGCTCGTGCCGCACGAGTACCTCAATCAGAGTCCTCACTTGTTGCAGCGCGTCCGTCACCTTCTCATTCGTACTGCTCACCCGCTACTCCAGGACCGCTCCGTCGGAGGCATCGCCTGTAGTAGGCGCTCAATTAGCGCATTCAATGTACCAGCGCCGTAGGCATCGGTCCCAGGGTCGAAGTCGGCACGATACGATTGAATGCCTTCCCACGGATGGTTGATGGTCACGAACCACGCCGGACCGCCGCCTGCCGAACGCCCCAATTCCGCCGCCACCATTCCAACGCCCTGCTCTCCGAGTGCCGCCTCCAGAGCACCCTTGAATCGTTTCTTCTGATCCCAAACCGACAGCGCCGCAAACCCCGCCAAACCGAGCCCGATGGCGCCGAGAGCGGACACTGCAGTAGCGAGGTCGTTGTTGCTGCTCATGATTTTAACTTACGCTCACCGCACGCTCCTGGCAACGGCCGAGCCACCGAATGCCGCCACAGGGACCGCGAGCGGCCACGGCTGCCGTATTTCGCGGCCGATGTGGGGGAGATGCCCGCTTCCCCACCGAGACCTGAGCCCGGCACCCTGAACTTCAGGGATGGCGCGCCTGGCGCCGGCCCAGGTGCCCCGAGACGTAGATGGCTGCACCGCCCCCGGGCAGGGGCGCGGCCGCGACCGTGGCGTCCAGATGGCGGAGGCCCACGGCCTTGTTCACCGCCACCGTCAGCAGGTAGTAGGAGGCCACGCTGGTCAGGGCGAGTTGGGGTCTTGAGAAGGAGACCTTTCCGGCGACCGCCACCATCGCGGCGGTGCCTGGGACGACGATGGCCCACGATGTCGCGACGGCGGCCCAGTCGTGCTGTGCCAGGCTGGGCATGCCAGGTAGGGGCACCCAGACCAGGGACTTGAGGGTGCTGTCGTCAGGTCCGGTGCGGGCTTCAGCTTGCTGAGAGGCGGCAGCGCTGTTGTCGATCGGATGTTGCACCGTGCCGCCGTTTCTTGGCGACTGGGCAGGCTGTGGCGTCAAGTGTAGAGACTCTTCGGTTGCCTGTCGTAAGGGGCCGGCCATGGCGCCGTGGTCGGGGTTCCAACGGTTGCTGACTTCGCGTCGGGCCAGTGGCGCGTCAGCGAAATTCGACACGATCACTATCGAACGGTCGCCCTGGGTGCCTTCGAGTCGGGCGGAGATGGCGGCCTGGG
>JAADHA010000433.1 GCA_013152105.1 Oligoflexia bacterium
CATCGCCATCCGCGACGCTCCCGAGCTCGAGCATGGTCTCGGCCGGGTCGGTCTCCCCGCCGCTGCGGGTGCTGTTCTCGTAGATGACGAAGGTATCCGCCGGGCCACTCAGGCCGAGCACGAACTCGTAGTTGTCGGCGTGGCTGTCGGGGTCGCTGTCGCCGTCGGTGTCGAGTTGGAAGGCCCAGGCCCTGGACTGCAGGCTGGTGTCCGTGGTGAGCCAGGGCGACTCGTTGAGCCGCATGCGCAGGTAGAGGAAGTCGGCATCGGCGTACCAGTAGGCAGCAGCCCGATCAGTGGATGCCTCGCCCACGATGTCGTTCGAGCTGTTGACGTCCGAGATGTCCCCGGAGAGGTCGGCGACGAAGTCCCCGCCCTGGGTGAAGCTGACCCACGCATCGTCGGCCGGCCAGGCGAAGGCGGTCGAGGGGAGACCCAGCAAGAGCAGCAGGACGGGAGCGCGCATGAGGGACCTCGGACGAGTGGTTGTTTTAAAGGTAGCGTCTTAGACAAGGTCTTGACAAGTCAATGCAAGGGAGATTGTCTAGCAATGCAGGCGGGCGGGATGGGCTATGAGGTGCCCATGAGCACCGCCCAGACACCGGCTGAGGCCGCCCCAGGATTTGGCATCGTCGACGACCATCGGCTGAACCAGGATCAGCGCGAACGCCTGCTGGCCTTGCGAGACATCATGGCTGAGTTGGGTTCTGTCCTGGTGACCTTCTCGGGGGGCGTGGACTCCGCCTTGGTCCTGCGGGTGGCGCATGAAGTCCTGGGAGACCACGCGATCGCGCTGACCGCGGTCAGCCCGACCTTTCCGCCCGAGGAGCTGGACGAGTCCCGACGGGTCGCGACGCGCTTGGGCGTCCGCCAGATCCTGGTCGACAGCCGCGAACTGGAGAACGAGGGCTACGCCCGCAACAGCGGTGATCGCTGCTACTTCTGCAAGAGCGAGCTGTTCGCCCTGGCTCGGGCCAAGGCAGACGAGCTGGGCATGCAGTGGGTGCTCGACGGCACCATCACCGACGACCTGGGCGAGCACCGTCCGGGTCTGGTCGCGGCCGACCGCGCGGCGGTGCGCCATCCCCTGGTCGAAGCCGGCTTCGACAAGCAGACCGTGCGAGCGGTGTCGCGAGCCCTGGGCCTGCCGGTCTGGGACAAGCCCGCCTTTGCTTGCCTGGGCAGCCGCTTCCCGGTCGGCACTCGCGTGACCGCGGACCGGATCCGCCAGGTCCAGCGGGTCGAGAGCGTGCTGCGAACATTCGGCTTGCGCCAGTTCCGTGCCCGCTGGCATGAACTGGAGGGTCAGCCCATGCTGCGGCTGGAGCTGGACCCGGCACAGGTGGGTGTGCTCGCCGACGACGCGCTTCGCCGGGCCGTGATCGAGGTCGCCAAGGCCGAGGGCTTCCGCTGGGTGACCCTGGACCTGGAGGGCTACACGCGGGGAAACCTGTCGCTTCCCTCGACACCCCCGGCCCGGTGATGAGCGCCGGGGACGCGACGGGTCCGATGACCCGCGGAGATCGGCCGGGCCCCCGCACACCGGGTCAGGCTCGCGCTGTCCTGCTCGAGCTGACCGCCCTGTGGCTGGTGACCCTCCTGGTGATCCGCGCCGTCGTGGACCTACAGCGTGGATCTGGCCTCCCTGACTGGCTCCTGGCCGCGGTCCCGTTGTTGTTCATCTACGCTCCGGTGGTCTTGTGCCGCCTGCGCGGCGTGGACTCCTGGAGCTACCGTCTCAGCATCCCGGCCTTCTCGGACCGCCAGTCCTGGGGACAGGCCGGTCGGCTCAACGCAAAGGTCCTCGGCCTGATCCTGGTGCCCTGGCTCATCGGCTACCACTTCTACCAGTCCGCCTTCTTCGGGCACGCGCCCGGCGATGGCTTGCGCGATGGAGTCGCGGCGGCCTTGCTCTCGGTGGGTCAGGCACCGCCGCAGCTTCTGGAGCGCGCCGTGGATGCGTTGACCACCACGCCCGATGCCAGCGTGGCGGTGTTGGCGGGGCTCCAGCTTTTGACCCTGGTCGCCTACCAGCTCTTCTTCGTGGCGATCCCCGAGGAATTTTTCTACCGCGGCTACTTTCAGACTCGCCTCAACGAGCTGTTGCCGCGGCGCTTCCTGATCTTCGGTACGCCGATGGGCTGGGGGGCCATCGTGGCGACGCTCTACTTCACCTTTGGGCACTCGGTTGTACACCTGCAGTGGTGGCATTTCGCGACATTCTTCCCCGGCTTGGTCTTCTCGTGGATGCGCGAGCGGACCGGGGGCGTCATCGCGGGGGCCATCTTCCACGCATCCTGCAACATCATGGTGGTGCTGATGGACACCTGCTACGGCGTGCCTCGGGGGTTCTAGTACAGCGGTGCGGGTTCGCCTTATCGCGGCTTGCGAACGACCTTTTTGCGGGCTGGCTTCCTTGTGCCCTTCCCGGCCACTGCGGCGGTCACTGCGGCGGTCACTGCGGTATCGATCCGCGTGTCCAGATCAGCCGCCAGGTGCTTGAGTAGCTTCGCCTGAACCAGCGGTAGCAGGCGCTGTGTCAGGGCCTGGGCGAGGTCTTCGAGTGCCGGGTCCAGGGCGCCAGCTTGAAGCGCTTGGGTCAGTGCGGGTGCCATGGCGGCCGGCAAGGCGCCGGCCCGCAGGGACTGCTCGTCCAACTCGTCGATCCGGTCTTCAAGCTCTTCCTGCGCATCGGCGAGCTTCTTGACGCCGCCCGTGGCCCCGCTGAGCTGCCCCCGCAGGTGATTGACAAGATCCCGCAAGTCCTTGAAGTCCGTGCGATTTGGTACCTGTCTCTGGTCCAGGGTCTCGAGGATCACGTCTTCGACCGGACGCCGAAAAAACGGCAGCATCGCATCGGCGAGGGTTGCGGTGACGAAGTCAGAGGTGCTGCCCATGGTCTAATCCCGGTAGGAAGGGAAGCCGACGGGTCCTGGCCATGCCTGGCCCGGTCTGGAACCGACGGCGCCCCACGGTGTCTGGGCCATAATGGCCGCAGCGTCTTACCACCAACCTGGGAAGCAAGCGCCAGGATGTCCACCACGAGCGTTGCGCCACGGCGCGACCCGGTGCTACGATCTGAGCAGCGATTCCGGTTATCGGCGCGCCCGAAGCTGAAGAGGAGGACCGATGGGCCATTGCCCCTTCTGCAAGGGTGTCGTAGACCGGGCCACGCTGGTTGGTGGTGGGACCTGTTCCCACTGCCTGATCGAGATTCCGGGGGAAGAAGCACCCACCAACCCTGGCGAACAAGCGCTCGCTCGGCAGCACGCCGAAGAAGCCGCGGCTGGCGGTGGGCGAAAGCCGATCGTGATGATCGGCGCGGCGGTGTTGGTCGGACTCGTGGGGCTTGGGATCTGGTGGTCCACGGACCGCGCGCCGATGAGGGTGGAATTGGATGAAGAGACCTTCACCCCGATCCCGCTGGCCGCTCATCAGAACATCTACCAGGAGTCCGCCGCGGATGCTGGCCCTTCAAATGGCGGCGCTGCGGGCTCGTCTCGGTCTGCGGCCGGACACGATCGGCGCAGAACGGTGATCGGTGGGCAGGTCGCCCGGGGCTCCTCGTCTTCATCCTCCGCGGGACGGGCCACTCTCAACCCGGCGGCTGGATCGATCACCAAGCAGGTCGAAGCCATCGACCCCACGGCGTCGACGACCGCCTCCCCGGGCTTGATAACTGGGCCGAGCATCTCGATCGGCCATCACAGCGTGGCCGAGACCTTGTCAGATCCCGACGCCATCTCCGGCATGATCAAGCGCGTGGTCAGCCGGAACAGCCGTCAGCTCCAAGACTGCTACAACGACCGCATCAAGATCCAGCCCGAGCTCGAGGGGCGTTGGCGGGTCGGTTTTGAAGTGCAGAAGACTGGCGCGGTCGAGATGGTCGAGGTCCACGCCCTGACGGGTTCCGACCCCGAACTGGAACGGTGCATGGCCGGAAAGCTCAGCCGTTGGCACTTCCAACGCATTGCCAATCCCCAGGGCGTAAGCAAGAACTACAGCTTTACGCACTGACCGGCCCGTGCTGACCGGCGTGTAGGGGGCACGCCATCAAGATCGCGTCGATGCCGTCGGTGTAGTAGTCGCTGCGTCGTCCGGTGGGGCGCAGGCCGGCCTGTGAATAGAGTTGGATGGCGGCGTTGTTGTCGGACCGGACTTCCAGCCAGAGGACCGTGGCCCCCTTGGCTGTGCAGGTGGCCAGGAAGCCCGTCAGCAAGCGCCTGCCCAGCCCTTGGCGTCGCCAC
>JAADHA010000337.1 GCA_013152105.1 Oligoflexia bacterium
CCAATGCCGCGCGCTCGCGTCCGCGATGCGGACCCCCTGGTCGAGTTGGAGTACGATCTCCACGGCCAGGGCCAGCCCCTGCTGCTCATCATGGGCATCGGCTCCCAGTTGATCCTGTGGCACCAGCGTCTGGTCGAATGTTTCGTCCAACGTGGTTTCCAGGTCGTGCGTTTCGACAACCGCGATGTCGGCAAGTCCACCTGGCTGCGCGATGCACCTGTGCCATCGCCCAGCCAGATCATCTCCCGGGGCTATCTGAAGCTGCCCGTGTCAGCTCCCTACAGCCTCTCCGATATGGCCAGCGACACCGTCGGCCTGCTCAACCACCTCGGCTGGCAGCACGCCCACATCGTCGGCGTCAGCATGGGCGGGATGATCGCCCAGCACCTGGCGATCGAACACCCCGACCGCGTCGCCTCGCTCACCTCGATCATGAGCACCACCGGGGGCCGTCTGGTCAGCCTGCCGCAGCCCAGAGCCCTCAAGGCCCTGATGGCACCAGCTCCCACGACCTTGCACGAAGCCGAGGACAGCCTGGTCCGCTTCTTCACAGCCGTGGCCGGACCCGCCTACCCCCAGGACGAGGCCGAGCTGCGCGCCCTCGCTCGCCAGTCCTGGTCACGGGGCTCCAACCCCGCTGCCTTCGCGCGCCAGTTCGCCGCAGTCATCAAGAGCGGCGACCGAACGCGGCGCTTGCACGACGTGACGGCCCCCACCCTCGTCCTTCACGGCACCGCCGATCCCCTGGTCCCGCTGCGGGCCGGCAGGGCCACCGCCAAGGCCATCCCGCACAGCCGGCTGCGGGAGATCATTGGCCTGGGTCACGGCCTGCCCGAAGGGGTCTGGCCCGTACTGGTTGACGAGATCAGTGAGCTCGCCCTGGCGCATCCGGTAGCGGTCGATTGACACGCCAGGACGCGCTGCGTAGCGCAGTCCCCCGCCCGGATCTCTACGGTCCTCATCGAAGTGGCTGATCGATGGTCGAGGTGGACCGGATCGCGGCGGGCGGCTTGCCTGTTCCCGCTGTGTTGCGCGGCACTGGCCGGAACTTTTCTCAACAGCCGGCGTAAACCGAGTCCTCACGTCTGCACCCATGCACCCACAGCTCAGTTGACCGGAGGCCCCAGACATGCCTGAACACACGGAAGTCGATCCCAAGGAGATCCAGGAGAAGTTCGCCGCGCTCAAGGCCGAGGTGGGCAAGGTCCTGGTCGGCCAGGACGCGGCGCTGCATCGGCTGATGCTGGGTCTGCTGTGCGGCGGACACGTGCTGCTGGAGGGCGTGCCGGGTCTGGCCAAGACTCTGATGGTGCGCACCCTGGCCCAGGCCGTGGACGCGACCTTCTCGCGCATCCAGTTCACCCCGGACATGCTGCCCGGCGATGTGACTGGCACCCAGGTGTTCAACCCACGCGAGGGCACCTACTCCATCAAGAAGGGGCCGATCTTCGGGAACCTGGTGCTGGCCGACGAGATCAACCGCGCTCCGGCCAAGGTGCAGGCCGCCCTGCTCGAAGCGATGCAGGAAGGCCAGGTCACACTCGGCGAGCAGACCCTGAAGCTGCCCGAGCCCTTCCTGGTGCTGGCGACCGAGAACCCCATCGAGCAAGAGGGGACCTACCCCCTCCCCGAAGCGCAACTCGACCGCTTCATGCTCAAGGTGGTCATCGGCTACCCGTCTCGCGAGGAAGAGATCAAGGTCATCGACCGCATGACCAACGCGGGCAGCTTGCCCCAGGCCAAGCCGGTCATCACCCCACAAGAGCTGCTCGCGGCCCGCCAGGCCACCGAGGCGGTGTTCGTTGACGACAAGGTCAAGGCCTACGTGGTCGACCTGGTCACGGCCACCCGCGACCCGGCCGCCGCCGGGCTGGACAGCATGGTTCCGCTCATCGAGAACGGGGCCAGCGTGCGGGCGTCCATCAACCTGGTCAAGGTGGCCAAGGCCCACGCCCTGCTCCAAGGACGCACCTACGTCACGCCGCACGATGTCAAGACAATCGCCCCGGATCTGCTGCGCCACCGCCTGGTGCTCACCTACGAGGCCGAGGCCCAGGGCAAGACGGCCGACGACATCGTCCGCTTCGTGCTCGACAACGTCGAAGTTCCTTGATCGGGGTCGGCCGTGCTTCCCGCTGAAGTCGTTCAACAAGTACGTCGGATCCAGCTCCGCACTGCGCGCCAGGTGGCCAACGTGCTGGCTGGGGCCTACCACAGCGTCTTCAAGGGCGGAGGGATGGAATTCGAAGAGGTTCGCCCCTACGTTCCCGGCGACGACGTGCGCACCATCGACTGGAACGTCACCGCCAGGATGGGAGAGCCCTACGTCAAACGCTACGTCGAAGAGCGCGAGCTGACCGTGCTCTTGATGGTCGACACCAGCCCCTCGCTGGACTTCGGCTCGGCCGCTCGGACCAAGCGCGCCGCCGCGACCGAGCTGTCCGCCCTGTTGGCCTTCTCAGCCATCGCCAACGAGGACAAGGTCGGGCTGCTGCTCTTCCAGGGACAGGTCGACGCCTATATTCCCCCTCGCAAGGGTCAGAAGCACGCGCTCCGCGTCGTCCGCGAGGTCTTGGCCCATGGCGAGGTCAAGACCCCCGAAGACCACGCCGAGCCGGGCCTGAGCGCCCGCATCCGCGCCCAACTCGCCCGCCTGCGCATGCGGCGGAAGCAAAGCCCCGACCGCCACACAAACCTGGTCGCGGCCTTGGAATTCTGCCGACGTGTGCTGCCGCGACGCGCGGTGATCTTCCTGATCAGCGACTACCTGGACGCCGGCTATTGGCAGGTACTGCGCAACGTGCAGCGTCGCCACGATGTCGTCGCCGTGCTGGTCACAGACCCCCGCGAGCTGAGCCTTGAACCCGCGGGGGTGGTCGTGCTGGAGGACGCCGAGACCGGCGTGCGGCGGATGATCGACTCCAGCTCCCAGGATCTCGCATCAAGCTGGGCGCGAGCCGGGCAGGACCGCCTGGATGCGCTGTCTTCCGACCTGCGCGCCTCGGCCATCGACCTCATCCGCGTCGACGCCGCGCAGCCCGTCCTCGACCCACTTCTGCGCTTCCTGCGCATGCGCCAGCGGAGGATCCGGCGATGATTCTCTTGTGGCTTGCACTGGCCGGCCCTCCCCTCTGGGCCGCTGACCCCACACCGCCCAAGTCTGCACCGACTGAGTCCACGGCGACTGAGTCCACGGCGACCGAGCCCGCACCGTTGGTCGTGACCAACGACGCCGGCCCGGTGAAGGCCACCGTCACGGTCTCCCCGCCCGAGCCGACGCTGGGTGATGTAATCACGCTGGTGCTGGCCGTGGACGCCGACCAGGGGGTCAGTCTGGACATGCCCCCCTTCGGCGAGGCGCTGGGCCGCTTCTCAATCGTGGACTTCGAACCCTCGGAGCACCCCGCTGACGACGGCGGCACTCACGCCGAGCAGCGCTACACCCTGCAGGCCCCGATGAGCGGCCGGCAGCGCCTGCCCGCCTTCCGAATCGCCTTCACCGACGCCAGCGGCGACGAACATGAGCTGCTCACCGATGAGATCCCCCTGCGGATCGGGTCGGTCGTGGACCCAGGCGATGACAGCCTA
>JAADHA010000582.1 GCA_013152105.1 Oligoflexia bacterium
TGCCAGGCGCCAGGCATCGAGTAGGCGAAGGTGACCGTGTAGACGCCTTGGTCTTCGACGACGATGGGCTGGTCGGCGATGCCGTGATCGTGCTCGGGCATCCAGGGGGTGACCGCGAGCTGGCAGCCCATCAGCATGTCGCCGGACTGGGCGTCGTGGACCATCACGGAGAGACTGGTGTCGCCAGCGACCGGCGGATCGGGCGTCATCTCTACGAAGAGCTCGTAGGCACCGGTCTGGGTGATGAGGGGGCCGGCTGCGGCGGCGCTGTCGGTTTGGCCATCGGCGCACGATATCGGCGCCAGCAGTATCGGCGTGAGCGCGGCAAAACGGGCGACGGCGCGTGCTTGAGAGAGCATCACTGGACCTCCAGGTTTGTTGTCTTGCTTCTACTGCGAGCCCGTCGTCGCCTCACGGTGGTGGGATGTCGCGAGGCGCGACGAATGACCACGCTGGAGCCTGCTCGTGAGCCGTGATAGAGACGGCGGTCAAGCTCAGGGGGCGGCGTGCAGGGACCGCGAAACACGTCTGCCGACCGCCTGCTGACTGCCGACTGGTTGATCCGCCTGCGGTGGGCCGAGGCCGGTCTGCTGTCGCTGCTCGCCCTGCTTGGCCTCATGGGCTGGGGCGTGGACCGGAGTCAGCCGGTCGCGGTCGCGGCCTCGCTCGGGCTCGCGGGATGCGCGCTGCTTCACTGGGCGCGACGGCGTCATGGCCGGCTGGCGGACTGGCAGATCGGCGTCGCCCTGGGGCTGGACACCCTGGTGCTGACCGTGGTCCTGGCGGTGACCGGGGGCGACGCCAACCCCTTCGCCTTGCTCTACCTGGTGCTGGCGATCAGCGCGGCCATGAGCCTGCCGCCCCGATTGGCGGGCCTGGTCTTCGTCGGTACAGCCCTGTGCTACGGCGGGCTCTTCGTGTTCGCACCAGCGGACCTGCAGCACCACGACCCGGTCGCCATGCGCGGCCATCTTCTGGGCATGTACGGGGCCTATCTGGTGGCGGGCCTCACCATGGTCCTGGGCTTCATCGGAGTGCGGGCCCGCCAGCTCCAGGCTGATCGGCGGCTGTCCGATGCGCGCGAGATCGAGCAGCGCAATCGTCGGCTGGCCTCCCTGGCCACGCTGGCCGCGGGTGCGGCTCACGAGTTGGCCACCCCCCTCTCCACCATCCTGGTGGTCAGCCACGATCTCAAGCGTCGGGCCTCGTCGCCCCGTGATCAGCGCGATCTCAGCCTGATCGAAGAAAACGCTCGAGATGCCTCTCCACCCGACCAGCCGGTCCGGGTGAGCGCCTATCTGGTGGCGGGTCTCACCATGGTCCTGGGCTTTGTCTGAGTGCGGGCCCGCCAGCTCCAGGCAGATCGGCGGCGCCCTGCGCATCGACTCGCGGCCGGGCCAGGGCACCACGATCAGGCTAGACATGGCCCATGCACCCGCCTGCCTCTCCCCCAGGTGTGAGTCCCGCATGATCGCCTGCGACATCCCACCCGACGCCACCATCCTGGTCGTAGATGACGATGAGCGGCTGCGCGACAGCCTCGCCCAGGCATTTCAGGACCGGGGCTACACCGCGCTGACCGCGTCGGGCCCGCAGTCCGCCCTCCAGGCGCTGAACCGGTCGCCGACCCATGCGGTGGTGGATCTGCGCATGCCCGAGGGGCCCGGCTTGCCGCTGGTGCAGGAACTTCTGCGCCGCTCCCCAGCGCTTCAGGTGGTGGTGCTCACGGGCTACGGCAGCATCGCGACCGCGGTCGATGCCATCCGACTGGGCGCGACCAACTATCTGACCAAGCCCGCCCACGCCGACATGGTCCTGGCTGCCTTCGCGCGGGGCCAGGCGGCGCCGCTGATCGAGGCGCCGGACTACCAGGCCCCCAGCCTGGCGCGGGTCGAATGGGAGCTGATCAACCGGGCGCTCGACGACTGCGGCGGCAATATCACCAAGGCGGCCCGCACCCTGGGTATGCATCGGCGTACCCTGCAGCGCAAGCTGGAGACCTGGCCGCCGCGGCGGTGAGCCTCGCAGCCGTGCGCCACTGCAACTGGACGTCACTGCAAGGGGCGGCCGCGGCTGGGCAACCGTTGCTGGCCAGGCCGTTAGCCCTACCCCACCACGAGGTCTTCATGATCACCCGCTACATCTTCATCAAGCTCACCGAGGCCGGGCTGGCCGATCGCGCCGACCTGGCTACGGCCTGTGTGCCGGGGCTGGGTGCCGTTCCCGGCGTGCGCGCCGTGCAGGTGGCGCTGCCCGCCGATCCAGACAGCGCGCATAGCTGGGATCTGTGCCTCAAGGTGCGCTTCGACGACATCGCGGCGGTGCAGGCCTATGTGCCCCATCCCGTTCATCGGGCCTTCGTCGCCGACGTGCTGGCACCGGTGGTGGCCTGCAAGCGGGTGTGGAACTTCGAAGAACTGCCGCTCGCTGAGGGCTGAGTCGCTCGCAGTCCACGGGACTCGAGGACTCGCATTCGAGACAGGCGCTCGAATACCGACGCAGTGAGCGGGTCCTCCCGACTGGCGAGATCACCGCTTGTCGTGGCTGAGCCTTCGTCATCGTCGACCGCACCTGTTCGCAGCTTGCCGCGCAGCAGGGCCTCGAGCATGGCCGAACCTCCAGGCGGCGACGCTAGCACTTACGCCATCGAACACCGCAAAGAAGGCCGGATCGTTCAGGATCGGGCAGGGTTGACCGGCCCACCTTCAGAATTCGGGGGACCTGGACGGCGCAAGAACGCTCGTCTCAGCGGACCGCCGCCCTCGCACCTGATAGGGTAAATCGGGGCTTGAAGAGGTTCCATCGATTCGTGAGGGGAAATGCCTGCCTCAGATAGTGCTTGTGTCATGGTGGCCGACCAGGACGCGCGGCGTTGTGATGCGCTGTGCGCGGACCTGCAAGCCCGTGGTTACCGCTGTGTCTGCGTGGCCTCCGGTCCGGTGCTGCTGGAACGTGTCTCAGGTGCCGACGCGGTGCTGTTGGCCAGCGACCTGCCGGGTTTGGATGACCAGGGCCCCGTTGGCCTGGACTGCTTGACCCGGCTTCGGCAGCAGTACAGGCTGGAGCAGTTGCCGGTCATCGTCATGTTGCCCCGGCGACGGGCCGATGATGTGGATGCCGTGCTGCGTGCTGGCGCCAGTGATGTCGTCTTGCAGCCCGTGGACCGGGCGCTGGTGTTGGGCAGGCTTCGAACCTGGCTTCGGATGAAGGCAAACCACGACACCCGTGAGCACTTCATGCGCATCGCCAGCCATGATCTGCGCAGTCCGCTGACCCGGATCCTCACGACCGCCGATCTCGTCTGTGAGCTGGTGCCGCCCGGGACGATGATGACCACCGAGCTGCATCGCCTGCTGGCCGGGGTGAGCGATGCCGCCATGCGAATGGGGCGGATCATCGAGGACTTCATCGAGCTTCAGGCGGTCCAGGACGGGGCCTTGTCCCTACACCTTGCCTCGGTCGATGTGTGCGAATTGCTGCACTCGACCCTCGACCGCAACCTGGCATGGGCCACGCAAAAAGGAATCGCGCTGAGTCTGGACGCCGACCAGATGTGCATGGTCCAGGCCGACCGGGCTCGCTTG
>JAADHA010000584.1 GCA_013152105.1 Oligoflexia bacterium
GGGCACCGATCTCCGGGGCACCGGGATGCTCCTCGGCGAGTAGGAGCAGGGCTCCGCTGGTCAGCGCGTGCCCGCCGAGAACGCCATCCGCGTGCTCCAGGGTGGCAACCTTGTGGAGCAGGGAGTGGTCCTGGTCGTTCTGGAAGGCGCAAGAGAGGTGATCTGCGAGCCACCGGAGCCGCTCCTGGCGCAGGTCCCGGAGGGTGCAGAACACGAGGGTGCCCTGGTCGGTCAGCGCCACCGGCACCGAACCGGCCTTCCACGGCGCGGGCTTGTCGAGCGCGCGCCACTTCGGGTCGAGTCCCTGGACCGACAGCTCGAGGCCCACCAGGCGCTGCTCGTCGGCGTGCACCGGCAGCAGGCGCACTTCTGCGGCGAGGTCGGGGTGAACCACCAAGGTGCGCACGACCTTGCTCGTCTCGTCGAGATCCGCCCGGTAGACGTGCGTCACCAGGCTACTCGTGATGGTGATGGAGGTCCTCACAGCCAACCTTCGTCCTGGAGCCAGTTCTTCATGAACGTGGTCAGCTTTGCCCGGTCGTCGACGACGCCGTCTCGCAAAGCCATGGCGGGTTCAGCGAGCTCGCCGCCCCGCAGACGGTGGACCAAGAGCAGCCCGGGCCACACGGGTGTGGCGAGGGGTCGTGCAGCAGCACCAGGTAGGCGAACATCTTGATGGTGCCGTCGGAGACGTAGCGGGCGATGAAGGGGTCCTTGAACGCGCCATCCTGGAAGCGCAGCACCAGGCGGCCGTCCACCGTCTCTTTCGCTTCCACCCCCTCGACGCCAGGTACGCGCCGCGATGCTAATGGAGCGGCTCATGCCCAGCCTTCGTCGATAAGGCACTGCCCGACGAACTGGGCGGCGGTGCCGCTCGTAGGCTACCGCGCCCGTCGTGCGCGGAGGCGACGAAGGAGCCGCAGGGCATGGCGTCTTACCGTACCGACATGGTGGGCAGCCCCTTCAGGCCGGCTTCAGCAATGGAAGCACTGCCGGAGGGACTCCCATCCGAGCGGTCGCCGAACGAATCGCTTCTCGCGCAAACGGCCAAGCGTGGACGGTCGCGTTGTGCCGTGCGAAGTCGTCGACCGTCTCTTCGCTCAATTCGTCGCCTTCCTCCAACGCGAAGGTGACCATATACCGTTGCTCAACCCTCAGCAGCTCTTCATCGCTGTCAGTAGGGAAGGCTACCCAGTCGATGTCGACCATGCACATTATCATGCTGAGTTCTGCGAGAATCCTGCCTTGCGAGCTGAAGTCGAGAGAGAACTCTGGCCGCGCCTGGCTAGACCCGTGCGTCAACGCGAACGTCGGTTCCGCCGTGCACATGCTTCGAACGAGTTGTACGTCTCGGATCTGCACCCGATCGACAAGCGCCTGGAACGCAGCGATGCGCTCGGGGGACGGAGTCTCGTCTTGATTCGTCGCCATGACTACTGCACCATCCTGGCCTTCCCGGCCTGGGGGGCGTCGTCGTCCGCGACCCCCCTTTCGTTCAGCACCTTGCTGAAGCAGGTGAGTGTCTTGATGGTTGGGAAGCTCCCGCGCATGTGATAAAAAACGCTGGACTGACGGCTCTTCAGGCCGATGTCCACATCAAGCTCCAAGGCATCCGCAGCCTTAAGCAGAGTGGCGATGGTGATGTTCGACGCATTCTCGAATGCCAGCACTCGCTGGGCCTGAGACTTCGACGTCCCCATCCGTTCCGCGAGTTCGCGGACAGTCACGCCCTGCGACTTCGCGTGCGCACGCAGTTGCCTGGCGATGCCCTCCAGCATGCGGGAACGATGCAGGTTTTTCGCGGCTACGGGGTTCAACTCCGCACGCCTGAACAGCTTCTGAGCGTTCTTGCTGAGCTTGGTCATAGTGTCCTCGGGGGTCGACTCTTCGGCGACTGCCGTTCTGAGCTGTCGATGATGCCTTATGAGATGTTCTTGACAGCGGATTCTGCCTTCTTCAGTGCTCTTGCCAAGGTCTTCTCTTGCCCCTTGGTCAGTTGAGTCCGGCGCTTGTTCTCGATGACATGGGCGACCATGAGGATCCCCTTTCCGCAGTGCATGTAGATTCGAATGGACCTGCCGTAGTTCTTGTACTGGAAGTAGGTCAGCCCTCGGAGGTCGTTGCCGTGGAGCCGCTTCACCGAGGGATGCGCGGACGGCGGCACCGTGCCACCAACGGCCTCGAGCTTGGCCAGCAGGTCGGTGTAGATCGGGTCGGCTTCGTCGAGCCCTTCGAAGAACTCCATAGGCTGTGGTAGGAAGTCCAGTTCCACGATGGTCCATTTTGTCGGGCTCCGCCGGTGTACTCATTTATTGGTACACCGACAACAGCCATCAGCAAGGGTAGATTCCGATATCGGCGAGAAGTTTCGCGTTTACAGGCACTTGGACCTGTCAAAAAAAGTCTAACCGCCGACAGGTTCCGGGACCAGCTAGCCTTGGCTTGTGGTGCGGGCTGCGCGGCCCTCCCGCCGCCCACCTGGCGAAACGGCGCCCACCCGCAGCTCTCGGGCCGCATCCAGGTTCCTCGTCAGCACTCAAGACTCGGCTTCATGAGCCCCTCCGGTCGGCCCGCCCTGGCATAACGAGCGCTTGCGCCTGACGGCTGGAAGGTCCGGTGGCGGGTCGGAAGACGGGTGGTGGTGCGCGTGGCACGTCGCGCCGCAGGTGAAGCGCGGCGTTGACTCCCCTCCCGGTCCTGCACGTCGACGCTGAAGCGCCATTCCGCGCTTCGCGACCCATGCCCACCGCCGCCAGGGGCCCCGCCCTACGCGTCCCGACGGATGCCATCCGCGCCCTCCTGCGCCGACGTCGTCTCCCGGAATCGCGTTCGAGCCGGAGTTCAATCAGGTTCGGCGCGCCGAGCTTCACTTTTCGTACTGCTTGAGCCAGCGCTTCAACTCAGGCACCCCGAGTCACCCTCAAGCAGGTCGTCGTCCTCCCCTCGCAGCGCCAGGCGCTGAGGGACCGTCGACTCGTCAGGTCTTCTCGTCCGCACCGAACAGGATGGGGGTGGGCTGTAGGGTGCGAAGCTGCTCATCGCGCTGTCGCACCAGCTTGGTGTGCGCCGCTCTCCACGCCAGCCGGGCCTGTGTCGCATCGGGCGCGTCCAGCTCGAAGGGTGCCTTCTGCTTCTCGATGACGCGGGTCTCCAGGTCCCAGCAGACCTGGGGCTGATTGGACCACAGCCCGGACTCCAGCAGGCGCATGACGGGGACTGGCTTGGCGTCCTTGCTGCGCCCGCGTCGCCGCAGGACCTCCTTCTCGACCGCCGCCAGGGCGTCGTCGGGGTGGGCGGCGAGGTAGGCGGCGCGGAGTGCTGTGTGGTCGGGACTGAGGGTGCCGTCGGGGTGGAGGTACGGCGCTTCCTCAATCCGCCCCGTCCAATTGCCGCCTTCGGCGGGGGCCAGCCCGATCTCGTCTTGCAGGCGCAGCTCCCAGGCCCAGGCGCGTGCGGGGTGGGTGCGCCAGAAGCAGCCGTGGGCGACGCCCAGGCTGGGGTCTTGCTGGCACTTCCCGTCCACGCGGGTGGGCCAGTAGCGCATGGCGAGGTGGGACCAGTCGTAGTCCTTGCGGCTCGGTCCACCACTTCTTGGGGTCCTTCCACTGGGGCAGCAGCAGGGGCCACAGGGCGGCGCTGTTGATCATGACGCCGTCGTCGAGGTCTGGGGCGTAGCGGGCGTCGCGCTCGCGAGGGGGGCACTTGCTGCCTGTTGAGGGCGGGCCCTGGTCCGCGCAGGTCTCGACATCGAGGATGAAGGCCTGGAGCTCGTCGCGTGCCTTGAGCACGCGGTCGTACTGCTTCTCGGCGGCGCGGGCGGCCTTGGTGTCGGTGCTGTCGCGAGCGGCGCGCAGATCGGTGAGCGCGCCCTCGATGCGGGTCAGGGTGGGCACCAGGTGGTCGGCCAGCAGGATGTGCAGGGTCTGGTCGGTGAAGCGGTGGATGTTCACCCAGGCCACGAAGCTGCGCTTGGCGGAGGACAGAGGCCAGTGGATGGGGCGGTTCTCGTACATGCCCTTGTGTACGGTCTTGAAGAAGTCGTGGGCGAGCCAGCCGCGCAGGCCGCGCTTGGTGGAGATGGCCGGGCCGTGGGTGGCCCAGGCGGCGTGCAGCGGGGCGGCGGCGGGGTGGCCCAGGCTGTCGTCACGGTCGGTTGGGTCCAGGGTGGTGTCGAGGAAGAGCAGGCCGGCGGGCAGGGCGTGGGAGAGGTCGGCGGTGCCGGGGTCGAGGATGCCCTCGTGATCGGAGCCAGCGGG
>JAADHA010000583.1:0-5134 GCA_013152105.1 Oligoflexia bacterium
TCCGGGTCTGGCAAGTCGACTTTTCTCCACGTCCTGGGCACGCTGGACCGTCCGACACAGGGTCGGGTGCTCTTCGACGGACAGGACGTCTTTCAGCGCAGCGGCGCTTCTCTGGACGCCCTGCGCAATCGTCGCGTTGGCTTCATCTTCCAGTTCCACCACCTGCTGCCCGATCAGGATGCGCTGCACAACGTGATGATTCCGGGGCTCATTGGCGGTGAGCCGGCGGCTCGGGCCCAGGCCCAGGCTCAGGACCTGCTGGCTCGGGTCGGTCTGTCTGATCGCCTGCGACATCGCCCAGGCGAATTGTCCGGGGGCGAGCAGCAGCGCGTGGCGATCGCTCGCGCCCTGGTCCGTCGTCCCGGCCTGCTTCTGGCGGACGAACCGACGGGCAATCTCGATCCTGACACGGCCAGCGGCGTGTTCAACATGTTGATGAACCTCAACGCCCAGTCGGGATCCACCCTGGTCGTGGTGACCCACTCGCTTGAACTTGCGGCCCGCTTTCCTCGCACCCTCCGGCTGGTTCACGGGCAGTTTCAGGAGATCGACGCATGATCGGCTCGCTCCTTGCCCTCCTCATGGGGCTCGGCCAGCCGGTCTTGGCCCAGGAGCTGCCGCCGCCGGTCTCCGCACAACCAGCGCCGTCGCCACAGGACTCGGGCGCGCCCGTCGCGGCCTCGGGCACGGTCAGCGATGTGCGGGTCGTCGGCCTGCGACGCTTGGAAGAAGCCGCCATCCTGGCTGCCATCGGGCTCCGATCTGGTGAAGATGTCACCGACTGGAAGGTCCGCCGCGACATCGAGAGCGTCTGGGCGACGGGCTTTGTCGACGACGTCGTGGTGGACGTCTCGCCCGCCGCGGATGGCCCTGGTGTGGTCGTGACCTTCCGGGTCGAAGAGAAACCAGCCGTCCGCGAGGTCAAGGTCAAGGGCAACAAGAAGCTGGATGAGGACGCGCTGCGCGAAGTCATCGACATCAAGCCCTTCAGCGTGCTCAACAAGGCTGAAGTCCAGCGCAACGTCCGCCGAATCCGTGACAAGTACCTGGAAAAAGGTTTCTACCTGGTGCAGGTCGATCCCATCTTGCGGGACCTCGGGAACGATCTGGTTGAGCTGACCTTTGACATCACCGAGAACCGCAAGGTGATCGTGCAGCGGGTCGACATCAATGGCAATGACGCTTTGCCGGACCGCAAGATCAAGCGCTTTCTGCAGACCAAGGCAGGAGGGATCCTGCCCTGGCTGACCAGCTCGGGCACCTTCATCGAAGAGAACCTGGATACCGATGTCCAGATCATCAAGTCGGTCTACATGGAAGAGGGCTATGTCAACGCCAAGGTCGGCAAGCCCCAGTCGTGGCTGTCGCCAGACAAGCGCAGCATGTACGTCAGCTATGACGTGACCGAGGGGCCACGCTTCCGGCTGGGAAAGGTCAAGTTGGACGGCGACTTCGTGGACGACGAGGGCCTGACTCGTGACGCCGTGCAGCAGATCCTGGATGGCGACACGGCTGCGACCGTGCGCCAGCGCTGGGAGCGCGTGAAGAAGAAGTACGGGGACGACCCGATCCCCGATACCTGGGACGATCAGGCTGTGACCCGTCCCTTGGAATTCAATGAACGCACGCCGGGGCTGCACACCGGGGACTGGTTCAAGCTGTCCGTCTTCCAACAGGTCCGGCAGGAGATCACCGACCTGTACGGGGACCAGGGCTATGCCTTTTCCAATGTTACGCCCCTGACGGACACCGACGACGAGAGCCAGGTCGTCGATGTCACCTTCGATGTGCAGCGTGGCAAAAAGGTCCGCATCGGTCGGATCGACATCACGGGCAACGACCCGACCTTTGACAAGGTTGTGCGCCGTGAGATCCCGATCAACGAGGGCGAGGTCTACTCGGGCAGCTCCATCAAGGAAGCTCGGCAGCGGCTGGAGCGGCTGGGCTTCTTTGAAGAGGTCAAGATCTCCACGCCGCGTGGGACCAAGGCGGACGAACTCGACATGAAGGTCGAGGTCAAGGAACAGCCGACAGGCACGTTCTCAGTGGGTGCTGGCTTCAGCAATCTCGAGAACTTCGTCTTTACGATGAACGTCTCGAAGAACAACTTCCTGGGTCGCGGCTACGTCATGTCCGCGGCCATCAACGCGTCGGGCAAGCGGCAACAGGGCAACCTGCAGCTCTTCGATCCCTACTTCCTGGACAGCCGCTGGACTCTGCGGCTCAATGGCTTCAGCATCAGTCGCCAGTTCGTCGAGGACGAGTACCAGCGGGGCTTCACGGTGGCCGTCGGGCGCTACCTGGATCGTCGCGACGATATGCGGCTCGAGCTGGACTACACCGTCGAGGACACCGGCCTCACCAACATCGACGCCTACAAAGAGAAGCTGATGGGCGGGCAGATGTACCGCAACGGCATGACCTCGACGACCACGCTCTCGGTGGTGGTGGACAAGCGGAACAACCGCATCAACGCGACCCGCGGCGTCTACGCCAGCGCCAGTGCGGGTCTGTCGGGTGGCATCCGCACCAGTCCCGACAAGGTCCTCGACATCTTTGGCGGTGACTTCAACTTCATCGAGACCAAGGGCAACCTGCGGGCTTATCACCCGGTCAGCCCCAAGGGCGAGTGGCTGATCTTCAAGTACAACGGCACCATCGGTGCGATCCGCAGCACAGACGGGTCGATGGTGCCCTACATCCACCGGTATCGGGCTGGCGGCATCAACTCGGTCCGAGGGTACGACTGGTATTCGCTGGGGCCCAGCATCCGGGCCACGGGCTATCGAGCGACGACGCGCTCCAACTTTGTGGGCTCCGAGGACCCCCAAGCCGCGGACGACAAGCTGATCGTCGGTGGCACCGAGACCTTGATCAACAACTTCGAGCTGGAGATGCCGGTCGTGCGCCAGGCTGGGATCAGCACCGTCATCTTCTTCGATGCGGGCAACACCTTTGGCGATCCCTGGGGCGGCGGGCATATCAACCCCCTGGGTCTGCGCACCGCCTACGGCTTCGGCATCCGCTGGTTCAGCCCGATGGGTCCGCTGCGCTTCGAGTGGGGCGTACCGATCAACCCGCGGGCCGATGAACGGCGCTCGGTGTTCGACTTCAGCATGGGATCGCTGTTCTGATGACCGTGCTGGAACGTGGTGTCTTGGCCCGCCGGTACCTGCAGGTGCATGGTGAACAGGCTGATGGATGGCGGTGATGGTAGAAGGTGTGGACTCAAAGGAGACACCGAGCCCACAGCCGTGATCGGTGCCTCGGCCACCGTGTGGCGGGTCGTGGTGCTGCCGAAGTCGGTCTGCATGATCTCAATAGCGCCTAGCCCGCGATGTCGAGGCGCTGCACCGTGAGATCGTCGATCAGGGCATGGCCGGCGGCGGTCTTGATCGCGCCGAGCCCAGCGCCGTTGCGCACCTGCCAGGCCGCGACCTTTGGGGAGACCTGGTAGCGGGCAGTCATGTCGTCCAGAGCGGCCGCCACGTCGCCTTTTTGGGCACGCATCACCCGCGCGGCCAGCCTTCGCGGCAGCAGGAACTCAGCCGCGAAGGCGTTGGCACGACGTTCGNNNTGGTGGCGACCCACCACCGAGGACTTCGGCGGCCGGCAACGCACCGACACGATCCACCAGCAGGTGACAGATCTCGTGGGCCAGCACCATCCGCCTGCCGTTGGCCCCCCGGGCCCGCATCCCGCGTGTGTTCAGGAGTACCGCCGGGCCGTGGTCGTCGCCCCACACGGCGATGGCTTCCAGCGCTGGATCGGTCAGGGTGATGGAGCGCACATCTACCCCCCATGAATCAAGCACGGTCTCGGGGTCGACCAGGCCATCATTGTTGCCGAAGCTGCGGCGTAGCCAGAGGGCCAGGCGGTAGCCGTGTTCGTAGTCGGAGTCGTCACCCTGGCGGACCCGCGTCGCCGCCTGGGACGCCTTGTCGAGCAGGCTTCGATCCGTGAACCGCAATCCGATGACTGTGTCAAGTACGGCCTGCTGATGGGACCATGGCAGGCTGGATGTCATGCGGGCCGCGGCCAGGAAGGATGTCTCGCCCAGGTCTGCCGCGACCGACAAGGCTGTTTCGCCGTAGCGCTGGTCCATGTGGGCCAGGCGCTTCTTGCTGGCCCCCAGGCGGTACCGTCGGTTTCGGTCGGGGTCTGCTCTCCGGTTGGTCCACGCCTGGCGCAGCGGTTCGGCGTCCTGACCCGCGGGCAGCAGCTTGACGAGTCCGGATCCGATGTCTGCCAGGCAGGCTTCGACCAGCGGCCAGGGGTGCAGGCTCCAGGAGCGACCGGTGTCCACCCAGGCCAGACCACCCTGGCGCAGCACCAAGACCGAGGGCAAGGTCACGCCCGGCAGGGCTCGGCACAGATCGTGGCGCTGCTCGAAGCGGTACAGGGCCATGTCTTCAGCGTCTGCATGCTGGTCGTCATCAAGGGATCGCCAACGCTCTTCACACACTTGCCGTAGCTTTCCTGGTCGCCGGCAGCCCACATCGATGGGCCAGGTCTCTTCTCCCTCCAGTGCAGGCCACTGCGCAGACAGCCACGACAGCAGGTCTGCCCAGGTCCACACCAGCGGGCTGTGTGGTGCGTTCGTGTCTGCCTGGAACCAGTGTTCCCGGCCGTTGACCGTCAAGATCCCACTGCCCCACAGCAGAGCCGGATCCCGCCCGGTCATCGGGACGAGCTGAAGCTCCAAGATGTCCGGCCGGCCAAGCTTCATGCTGCGTACCTTCTCAGCCATTGCTTGAACTCTCGATGGCATCCCGCCCGCTCTGCGGCTGCTTCCAGATTCTTCTGGATGACGCGGGGCATGCGGCCCTGCCAGGGGTAGCCATGGTAACTCAGGCCCGGGCGGGTCGGCGCGGCCTCGTAGATCACCCCCTGGTACACGGCAAAGAAGCGACTCGGGTGGTCGTCATCTGGATCGTCACGAAAGGGAATCGCTGACCGCAGGATCTGAAGAGCCTTGGTGTCATCGAGGGTGTTCGGGCACTTGCCGACGGGCCCACGGCGTCCGGGCCGGCTACACCCGACACGGGCTGCTCATCGCGAGAGTCACTCGTGCGTCTCGCCGACGATCAGCCCTCCGACACCGACATCCAGGCGCCTGGCCAGGCAGTGGACC
>JAADHA010000583.1:5186-10962 GCA_013152105.1 Oligoflexia bacterium
TCGCTCGGGCGGCGCCAGTCACTGACCTGCTCAATCAGACCAAGACCTTCCGCTTCGCCGCGGGCTGGGCGCACGCCCTGGGTACCGCGGCGCTTTCGGGCTACATCAGGCGGCCATGAAGCCCTTCGTCCACATCGTCCAAGTCTACTACGAGGACACCGATCACAGCGGTGTTGTCTACCACTCCAACTACTTCAAGTACTTCGAGCGGGCCCGCGAGCACCTGCTGGGGGTCGACACGCTGGTCCGGCTGTGGCGCGAAGAGGGCATCGGCTTTGTGGTCTACCGGGCCAGCGCCAAGTACCGCGAGGGGGCGGTCTTCGGGGACCGGCTGGAGATCCGCCCCACGGTCGCGCGGGCCAGCGACTACCGAGCCCTGTTCACGCAGGATGTCTGGCGCCCCGGCGGCCAAAAGGCGCTGGTCGAAGGCCAGATTGAGCTGTGTTGCGTGAACCGGGATCGACAACTGGTGCGGCTGCCCAAGCTGGTGTGGGCGCGGGTCTTGGACTGAGCCGGCCGGGCGGCTGAGCTCGCCGCTCAGTTCGCGTCTTCCTGGGGCTTCTCGCTGGTCGTAGCGGGCGCAGCGGGCGCAGCGGGCGCAGTGGTCGTGGTTGGCGCCTCCAGCGCTGCCTCGGCCTGGGCCGCTTCGTCCTCCATGAAGCTCACCTCGACCACTTGTTCCCGCACCGGTGCGTGCTGGAGGTCCCAAACCAGCGCGACCAGCGCCGCGAACACACCGATGGCCGTGATCAGGATCAGCCCTCGGCTGAGCGTTCCCCCGCCCGGAGGCAGCCGCCCGAGCTGGGCGAAGTGCGGGGTTGCAGGCGCGATTTGCGCGGATTTGCGCGGGCCTGAAGCGTTGTGCGATCGAGGGAGGCGGGGCATCGGGTCGGGGGGTTGATGGCAGTGAGCCCGGGAGGCTGTTGCCTCTCTACACAGTTTCAGGCCGGTCTGTCGCCTTGTGTGGTCAAGATGAACGACACTGCCCGGGACGCTGGCTGTGGGCTACACACTCCGCCGACAGATGTCAGGAGTCCCCGATGATCGCTGCGCTCACCTTGCCTCTTGCCCTGGGACTGCTGGCTTGTGCGGACAAGTCCAGCGATGACACGGGGATTGGCTCGACCACAACCAAGCCTTGGGCCAGCGCCGATCTGGCCCCGCTCTCCAGCGGCGAGTGTCCCGACCTCAGCGGCTCGGGCACCTCGACCTTTCTGTCTTCGGATGAAGAGCGCACGGTGACGGCGATCCTGCCCACGACGCCGACCGCCGCCATGCCGCTGGTGATCTTCTTCCACGGCCTGATGGACCCCACCCAGACACCAGACCCGACCGAGTATATGGCCACGGCCCTGGACATGCAGGGGGTGGCCGACGAAAACGGCGTGGTGATCCTGCTCCCAGAAGCGCCGATCCTGGAGATGCTGGGCTACCAGTTCTACCTGTGGGACATGCTGGGGGACGGGCAGCAGGACATGACCCTGTTCGACGATTTGCGGACCTGCGCGGGTCAGCAACTCGACGTGGACCTGGACCGCCTGGTGGTGTTGGGCTTCTCGGGCGGCGCCTTGTGGACGACCGAGGTCTTGTCCCAGCGGGCCGACACGCTGGCCGGCGCGGTTGAGATGAGTGGCGGCGCGGACGTGGTGATCCCCCTGGCCGAAGACCCGATTGCCCAGTACGACACGCCGGCCTGGGCCCTGCCGGTGCTGCTGCAGTCCGGGGGCAGCAACGATGTCTGGCCCAGCACCAGCTTCACCGTCATCGACTTCACGGCCGCCACGGACCTGCTGGCCCAGTACCTGGTGGATGACGGCTCGCTGGTGGTGCGCTGCGAGCACAGCCGGGGCCACACGGTGACGACCAAGGGCTTCGACCTGGCGGTGGCCTGGGCGCTGGGCCACACCTACCAGCAGGTGTCGCCCTGGGCAGATGGCGATCTGGGAGATGACGCGGACTGGTGTACGCTGATGTCCGCGGGATCTGGTGGCTTCTAAGAAATCAGGCAGTCTAGAAAGATGGCCTGACAAGTAGACAACTACGTGAAAAACGCCACGTTTTGTTCCTCGATGTGGATTTGTGCTTCTCAACACGTTCTTGACAGGGCATGATGGGGCCGCACTCCGACCTTCACTCCTGCCTTCCGCGCTAGCCCCGGGGACCAGTCTGGCTCGCCTCTTGCGAACGACGCGATTTGCCTTGGCGGCCCTGACCTTGGGTACCGCCGGCCCCTTGGTCGCTGTACAGTGGAGTGATCTGTCGGCGGAACGGGATTCCTACCGGGACGAAGCGCTACGACTCCGAGGCGAACTCGACCGGCTGCAGGATGTGCCGGTGATGGGCTCGAACCGGGCTGAAGCCGACGTGAGCGACTTTGCGGGCACGCCGCTGGAGACCGGGTCTGTGGGGACCGTGGCTTCCGTCGCCGAGGACCGGTTGGAGCTCGCGACCCAGGCGGCGGCTCTGCGCCGCGAGCTGGCCGACACGCGTGCCCAGCTCGCGTCTTGGGACCGCACGGATGGTGAGCTGGACCTGGCGGTGGGCACGCCCCGGGGCTCGTCGCGTGGTGGCTCCCAGGACCAGTTGATCGATCTCAGCGGAGCCACCGAGAAGCTGCGTCGGCGGCTGATTCAGAGCGATCACGATCTCGAAGAAGTGCAGGTCGAGCGGGACGAAGCGCTGGCCCAGCTTCGTCGGGAGATGTTCAGCAACCTGCTCTACACGACAATCATCGGCGAGTGTGGGCAGCGGAATACCCAGCGAGGAGTGGCCAAGTGCTCGGATCAGGTGCGCGACACGCTGCGACCCCGCTGGGGACGGTTCGAGTCCTGCGTGCGGGACTACAACGCGATCCCGGCCTACTCCCAAGAGACCAGCGCCCAGAACGTCCACAACGCGCTGCGGCTGTCCCGGGGCGCGGTCCTGATGTGTGACCCCGGACTGCCCGAGGGCGGCGACACCCAACCTCGGTGAGCGCAGGCCATGGCAAGACACCAAGCCGCCGCCGGCCAGTAGCCAGCGGCGGCGATGGTCTTTCAGGCCGGAACTACTCGTCGCCGTCGCTGCCAGCGTTGTCCTCGGGTTCCACCGTCACGGTCTTGCTGACGCTGCCCGTGGCGGTCGCGGTGCAGCGACTGCTCTTGCATGTCGTGGCGCCGAGCTTGATGTTGGTGACGCGGCTGTAGCCCATGGCCTTGCCCTTTGCGATGATCGCCTGACGACCTTCCTTTTCGATGGTTCCCTTCTTGGTCTGGGTCACAGCCACCGTGGTGCTGATGGTCTGGGTCACCACCTTCGTCGTGGGCTCGGCTGGCTTCTGTGGCACGACCGGAGGGGGCGTGGGGGTCTGGGGCTGGACCGTGATGACCGGTCCCTGATCCGTGTTGTTGTCGCCCTCTCCACAGGCGAGTGCGAAGCCGAGCATGATGGCCAGGGTCGGAATGAGCGTGCGCATAGAGGATCTCCGCGTCTGCTGGGTTTCTGGGCGCTGAACTGTAGGGTGCAGCCGTGCGCGCCGAACATTGCGCTTCGGCCGCGGCAGCGTAGCGAGCGGATGGCACCTTGGGCAAGGGCGGTGCGACAAGGCGGCCGGGCCGGGGTCGCTGGTGTCAGTGAGATGCGATGGCGATGACCTTGGCCGTGCAGGCGCTGGCGTCTGGGGCGTCGTCGGCGCAAGCAACCTCGATCTGCATATTGTCGAGGCGTGCGAAGCCCAGTGTGCGTGCGCGATCAGCCAGGGCGTCGCGCGCCAGCTTGCGCAGGCCGTCGCTCTGGCTACGCGGCGCAGTCAGTTGACCGGCGACCCGGTAGTGGCTGACGCTGCCGGCGCGTTCGGCGTTGTCCAGCCACACGACGCTGACGCCGTTTGCGCCCGTGCCGCCCTGTTGCGCGCTGGCGCTGCCCGCGTCGCTGGGGGTGGTCGCGTCCACATCCGAGGCCGGTGGGTTGGTGCAGGCGGCTGCGGCTGTGAGGCAGACGGCAAGGGCCAAGCCCATCATCGGCGAGACCAGTCGGTGGCCGCCAACCGTGGCGCGCGAGCAATCCGGTTGATTGGAGGAGCGGCGGCGCATGGTCGATTCTCCTTGGGGCGCGCAGGACGGTAGCACGCCTGAGCCGCGTATTGGTTCCCGCGTTACCCCCGGCCCGCAACTGTAAGGAGTACATGTGCCAAGTGATGAAACCAACGAGCAAAACGAGCTCGAAGCTACCGCCGAAGTCTCAAGTAGCACGGCCGGCGACCCTGCCGGCGACCCTACCGGTGACCCTGCCGGTGACCCTGCCGGCGACCCTGCTGGCGAACCTGCGAACGCGGAATCGACCGCAGCGGATGATGTGCAGGACTCGGCCTACCGGTCCGACCGCACCTTTGCCGAATTCCCCCTGTCTCCCGAGATCCTGCAGGCGATCCAGGAAAAGGGCTACACGACGCCCACCAGGTGCCAGGCCCTGACCTTGGAGGCCGCCCTGGCAGGCAAAGACCTGGTGGTGCGCAGCAAGACCGGTACCGGCAAGACGGCCGCTTTCTGTCTGCCCATCGTCGAGGGGATTGTGGCCGGCGACCGCAAGACGCGGGCGATCATCCTGGCGCCCACTCGCGAGCTGGCCCGCCAGACTGCCGTGGAAGCCACCGAGCTGGCCCGCTTCAAGGACCTGCGCGTCACCGTCATCTACGGCGGGGTGGGCTTCGGTCCCCAGGAAGACGCGCTGCGTGAGGGCACCGAGATCGTGGTCGGCACGCCGGGCCGGATCCTCGACCACCTGCGTCGGGGCAATCTCGACCTCTCCCACGTGCAGTTCGCGTGCCTGGACGAAGCAGATGAGATGCTGTCCATGGGCTTTCTAGAGGATGTCACCAAGATCCTCGGCAAGTGCCCGGCAGACCGCCAGGTCCTGCTGTTCAGCGCGACCGTGGACGACCGCGTGCGGTCGGTGATCCAGCGCTACACCAAGAACGCGGTGGACTATCGGATCTCGACGGACGAGGACAAGGTCGAGGGCATCACGCACGTGCTGTACGAGACCTCGCCGGACTTCCACAAGGCCCGGGCCTTGCTGGCGCTCATCGACATGGAAGAGCCCAGCAGCGCCCTCATCTTCTGCAACACCCGCGAGGACACGGCGACGGTCGCGACCTTCCTGGCGCGCCAGGGTCTGGACACCGAGCTGATCAGCGGTGAGCTTCCGCAGAGCAAACGCGAGAAGGTGATGGATCGGGTCAAGAGGGGCGAGACCCAGTTCCTGGTCGCCACCGACGTGGCGGCGCGGGGCATCGACATCAGCGACCTCAGCCACGTCATCAACTACTCGCTGCCCGAAGACCCCAAGATCTACCTGCATCGGACGGGGCGGACGGGCCGGATCGGCAAGAAGGGCACGGCGATCTCGCTGGCCGGTGGCGCGGATCTGAGCACCCGCAACATCTTGGAGAAGCAGCACAAGATCGACTTCATCGTGAAGCCCCTGCCGACCGCTCACGAAGCCGCCCAGGCACGGGTCGAGCGCCAGGCCAATCAGATTCGAGCCGCCATGGGCACGATGGCTTTTGAGGGCTTCCTCGGTACCGTGCGGGCGATCAAGGAACGCGATGACGCTGACATGCTGTTTGCCGCGGTACTTCGGGCCTTTTTCCTGTGGGACCGCATGCGCAAGTCAAAGAGTGACCAGTCGGCTGGCAGCATCGAGGCGCTGCATGGCGCGCGCGAAGAGAAGAGCGAGCGGCGTGACGGTGGCGGTCGAGGCGGCAACCGCGGCGGCGGTCGAGGCGGCAACCGCGGCG
>JAADHA010000047.1 GCA_013152105.1 Oligoflexia bacterium
CAAAGGTCGTGGCGCCGAAGGTCGTGGCGCCGAAAGTCGTGGCGCCTGCTCCCAAGGATCCTGTGGCCGCGGCTCCCAAGTCGCCGGCCGCCGCGGTGGAGCGCGACGCTCGGGACGCTGCCCCACAGGCCGGGCGACCACGGGCGGCACCGGTGGTCTCGCCCACGCCCTCGCATGCCCCCACGCCGATACCGGTTCGGCCCGCGCCGACCCGCATCCCGGTGGCAGCCCCCTCGCCTCCGTCGCAGACGACAGCCTCCTCGGCCCCGCAGTCGGCAGAGACTGGCTCGGTCGCGGTTACCGGCGATGCGGATCTGGTACGACTCAGCGGGCCGGCGGGCAACTTTTCGCCGGGCGCTGAGATTCCACCTGGCACCTACGAAATCACCGTGACCTTTGGGGTCACCTCTATGGAGGCGGGTCGGGTGACGGTCCGGGCGGGCAAGTCCGCGACCATCAACTGCGTCGCGTCGTTCATGAACTGCACGGCCAAGTAGTCAGTGGACGATGGGGTCGTCGCTGTCCTTGCCGCCCTCGATCACATCGAAGCGGCCTCGTTGACGTTGGCGCTCGGCCAGCTTGGCCTGGACTCGGCGGTGGGTCATCCAGTTCTTGAGGGCGCCGGGCCGGAACCAGCCTCGGCCGTATAGAAAGCCGGCGATGATGCCGCCGAAGTGGCTGGTGCTGCTGGTGCTGTCATACGAGAGGGCGGTGAGAAGCTGGATTCCGACCAGCACGAAGATGAAGGTCTTGACCTTCATGCGGCCAATGAACATGAAGTTCAGCTCTTCATTCCACAACACCGCGCCCCAGCAGACCGTCAGGCCCAGCACGGCACCGCTGGCGCCGAGGTGGGCGCCGGTCCACAGGTGGAACAGGCTGCTGGTGGGACCCAGCGGCACGACCGCCAGCCCGGCCAGCAAGGTCAGCAGGACGCCGCCCGCCGCGCTGATGATGTAGGCCCGGTACAGTCCCTTTGCACCCCACCAGCCTTCGAGCGGGCTGCCAAACCACCACAAGAACAGCATGTTGAACAGCAGGTGTCCGACATCGGTCGGGGCGTGGAGCAGGACGCTGGTCACGGGCTGCCAGATGCGGCCGCGCAGCAGCACATCCTGGGGCACCATGGCCAGCTCGGTCGCAGCGAAGCGCACGCCCAGGCGCAGCAGGATCAAGTAGATCACGTAGGCGACGACGTGGATCACGACCAGCGTGATCACCCCTTTCCCGGCCTTGGGGAACACCAGGCCCCCTGAGATTCCTGATGGCTGGCGCACGTGAATCGTCCTCCTGCCAACCGTTGGGTGGCACTTGTGGGTCGTCTTAGCGCCTGGGAGGGCGGGCGCACACATCGCGTGTACTCAGAGTCGGCAGGTGGGGTGGCCCCACGACAGCAGATAGGTAGCGGCCATGCCTGTCCTCTTCCTGATGCTGTTGGTCTCCATGGCGTCCTGGGCGCACCCCTTCGGCTCGCAGCTCTATGGCCACAAGCTGGAGGTACGCCTGGATCGTGGCAGCATCCGGGTCGACTACCTGGCCGAGATCAGCACGATCGACCACTTGCGAGATCTGCGCAACTACCTGCGTGTCCAGGATAATCCAGGAGTCCAGGACGAGGCTCGCTACATTGAGCTGGTCCTCGATGAGCTGGAGACCGGGATCACGGTCCTCGCTGACGGCCAGCGTGTGCCCCTGACCCGTCTGCCGACCGACGAACGCAGTGGTGTGGGTGACACGCGCTTCGTGACCTTTCGCCTGTCCCTGCAGGGTGTGCTGCCGCTCAAGGCCACACAGCTCAATGTGGTCAACGCCAACCTGCCGGGCAAGCCGGCCGTCTTCAACACTCGCTTGCTGGTCAGTGACGCGATCATCGTCGACGACTCCAGCCTGTTCAAGGTGGACAAGGGCAAGCTCACGGCCGATGCCTCGGCGCGCTGGCAGGCGGGCGAGGGGGGGCGAGAGCTGCGTGTCGCCTACCGGCTGCGCTCCGAGACGGGAGGGGCGGTCCACCACGGCTTCCGACGCCTGGCGGCCGGTGGGCCGGTCGATGACTACGCGGCTGGCAGCACCAAGCTCTCCACGATCCAACACGATCCACTGCTGGATCTCCTCCGAGGCCAGATCGCGCCGTCCTCGGTCGGTCTGGGCCTGCTCACCGCGATCGTGCTGGGCGCCCTTCATGGTCTGTCACCGGGCCACGGCAAGGCCCTGGTCGCGGCCTACCTGGTGGGCACCCGGCGCTCGATTTCGCAGGCCGTGTGGCTGGGCCTGATCGTGACGGCCACCCACACGCTGTCGGTCTATGCGCTGGGCCTTGTGGCCCTGGTCCTGGCCGAGCGCTTCGCACCCGAGCGGGTCCTGCCCTGGATGGAGTTGGGCAGTGGGCTGCTGATCGTGGCGGTGGGTCTTGGTCTGCTGCGCAGTCGGCTGCGGGCGGCGCGGGCGGGCCGAGTCGTGGAAGGGCAGGACGCTGCAGGGCACGTTCACGGGCACGTTCACGCTCACGCTCACGCTCACGCTCACGCTCACGCTCACGGCCACGACCACGGGCACGGGCACGACCACGGGCACGACCACGGCGCGATCAACGAGGAAGCCCATGGCGCTGCCCACGCCCAGCAGTTCGTGGCGGCGCAGTCGGGGTGGCGAAGCCTGGCTGCCTTGGGTGTGTCGGCCGGGCTGGCACCTTGCCCCTCGGCCATGATCTTGCTGTTGACCGCGATCGGCTTGCGGCGGATCGGGCTTGGGTTGATGCTGGTGGCCGCCTTCTCGGTCGGCTTGGCCCTGCTGGTCACGGGCTTGGGCGTCTCCGTGGTGTTGCTGGGGGATCGGCTGCGCGGCTTGCGACCGGCGGCCGGGGCACTGCGGGTCCTGCCGGCCCTCAGCGCCATGGTCGTGACCGTGTTGGGGCTGGTGTTGTCGTGGCGAGGGGTCTTGAGTGTACTTGCCAGCCTAGCTCCGTTACAGTAGTTAAGTATCAACGCAACTACGGAGTGGCCATGCGATGCAAGCCCCCAGAAGTCCGCCCGATCGACCTGGGCATTCTCCGCGAAGACTACGCTTTTACCCCGGATCTCGACGAGTTGGCCGCGGGCTTGGCGATCTGGTCCCATCCGACTCGTCTGCGCATCTTCGCCTTGCTCGACCAGGTCCAGCAGATGTGTGTCTGCGACCTTGCCGAGGTGTTGGGGATCTCGGTGTCGGCGGTCTCGCAGAACCTGGCCAAGATGCGGGCCCAGCGCCTGGTGAAGTTCCGGCGGGACGCCCAGACCTTGTACTACGCCCTCACGGACCACCCGATCAACGCGCACATCCGGCGCGCGGTGAACGAAGCGCGGGACCAGGTTGGCGCTTCGGAGTAGCTCGTGATCCTGCGGTCTCTGGCCCTGATCGCCTGCTCGGCTCCCAGCCCTTCTGGAGACTCGGGCGGGCTGGACTCGGGCGGTCTGGACTCGGCGGTCTGGACTCGGTCGGTCTGGACTCGGGCGGCATCCAGGAAGCGGGGAAAGGTGGCGCTGGTCGATATCTCGGCGGTGCCTTGTTCCCAGTCTGGGACCCGACGGGGGGGT
>JAADHA010000049.1 GCA_013152105.1 Oligoflexia bacterium
CGTCCGCGCCGCCGTCGGTCTTGCCGCCGTCGGTCTTGCCGCCGTCGGTCTTGCCGCCGTCGGTCTTGCCACCGTCGGTCTTGCCGCCGTCGGACTTGCCACCGTCGGACTTGCCGCCGTCGGTGAAGCCACCATCGACTGTGCCGGCATCAGAGGCACCGCCATCCATGATGGTCCCGATCCCGCCGGTGTCGCCCGGCTTGCCGCGGCAGCCAAGAATCAGGAGAGCGATCAACAGGGAGGACTTGGGCATGGTATCTCCTCGAGAGCGGCGGCTGGGTGACGCGCCACACGCACACTGACATGAGACTCGATTCGGTGGCCGATCGTCAAGTCAAGAGCGTCACAGAACCAGCGACGCTAGCCGCGCAGCGCGGGCGAGACGCCCGCCACCGAGCTTCAACTGAGATCAGGCACTGACGGCCAGCTCGCCCCGCTCGCTTCGCCAAGCCAGGTGCTCGAGCCAACTGTGGGCCAGCGCCTGGTCCTGGTCCGCCATGTGCGCGACCCTCGCCCGGATCCGCTGCACCCGCTGGGTCACGGCCGCACGGCTGACCCCGTGGGTCCGCGCGTACTCGGCCTTGGTGCCGGCACGAAACAGGTCCGTCAAGTAGGCGCAGTCCGCATCCGAGAAGGGGCTCTCTACCACGAAGCGAAGGACCTGATCGGGGCGCAATTCCCGGCTGCTCCAGTGCTCCACGTCCGTGGCCGCGTCGCCATTCAAGGCGTCGCGCTCACGGATCCGTGCCCGAGCCGCGTGCCCCACCGTGCGGTCGGTCATCGTGCGCACGAAGGTCAGCAGAGAGGCGACCGTGTGGCCTTCGAAGCGGGCGAGGGCACCGGAAATGAGCATGGTCAGCACATCCGCCACCAGGTCTTCCTGCTCGGCGGAGCCCATGATGCCGTAGTAGCGCCCCGCGCATCGCCGACCAACCCGGCCGTGGATGTAGCGGGCCAACAGCAGGAAGAGCGCTCGGGCTTCAGGGGCGTGGCGATCCGACAACAGCAGGCGAACGCTGTGTCGGACATCGACATTCGGGTCGTGGTCCAGCATCTCAGAACCCGTTGTAGATGTTGTCGCTGTCGCTGCCGCCATCCACGCAGTCGCAGTCGGAGTCGGAGTCGGATCGATCAGCGGGCCCGCTGGACTGCACACTGCAAGCCGGGGTCTGCTGGGCATCGGTCTGCGATGCACAAGTCGACGAATCGGGGGAAGCCATGGTGCACAGCCACATGACAAGGGCTTGGAACAGGCTCATGGGGATGCCTCCACTCGTAGAAGGGAAAGATCGGGGTCACGCTGGATCATGTCATCCAGAGCGGCAACCAGCTTGGTCGGAAACACGCCTCGGACTTGGCGCAGCAGGTCCTGGGCGTCGGCCTCAGCGCCCAGGCGCAGCAGGCAGGCCAGGACATTGGCCAGGTTGCCGGCCGAGCGTTGTCGTTCAAAGGCCCGCGAGAAGTAGTCCATCGCGACATCGGTGTTGCCCTGAGTCCAGGCGATGACACCGCGGTGCCGCTCCACACTGGCCAGGTTCCCCTGCAAGCGGGGGCCGCCCAGGCGCAAGGCGGCCATCTCCTGACGAGCCGTCATGGCTGCCGCCTCTTCCAGGTCGGCGACCCTGGGGTGAGCCGCGATGACGTGCAGGGCCGAGTAGAGATTGACCTGGTCGATGGCACCCTGGCTGTGAAGGTGACGGACCCGTGCCCTCAGGCTGTCGACGTCGATCCGGGGTTGCTGCAGCGCGAGGCCGACCTCATCGAGCGCAACGCGCTGGTCCTCGTCCACCACATCGGCCAGCGGCAGATAGGCGTCCGCATCGACTCTTCGCAGGATGCGATCGAGGAGAGCTTCGTAGTCCACGACGGGGTCCACATCGGTGGGGAGCGGCGGTTCGGGTCATGCGGTCAGTGGCACGGTAGCTCCAGCAGTTAAGGACCCGCCGTGAAAAGGCTGCAAGGGAACAGGCGGACCACAACAGACCGTTGACGCAGTTGTGACCGTCATGCACCTGAAGCCTGACGCGACCGTCCAAGGTACCCGGATACGATGACTTCAGGTGACCGTTGCTCGGCGACGCGGACACTCTTCTCTTCTCTGCTGTACCGCTCTGGGTGCAGCTCCTCCGCAGGTCCAGGAGCCGCGCCGTGTCACAGGAAGCCCGCCTGAGTGCTGTGCCACGCCCACTCCGCAAGTGGGGCTGGCGACACTATTTCGGCGCCATGGTCTTGCGGCTATGGGGCTGGAAGCCTGAATCCAACCCGCCCTCGGACATCCGAAAGTACGTCTTCATCGCGGCACCCCACACCTCGGGCTGGGACTTCCCCTTCATGATCGCGTTCGCGTGGTGGTGGGGGGTAGACATCCGCTGGCTGGGCAAGCATGTGCTCTTCGAGGGCCCCTTCGGGTGGTTCTTTCGCTGGTTCCGAGGGATTCCCGTGGACCGCCGCCAGGCCGCGGACCTGGTGTCGGGTTTCGTGCATGCCTTTGACCAGAACGACGACCTGATCCTGGTCGTTCCAACCGAAGGTACGCGCGCCTACCGCGACTACTGGAAGAGCGGCTTCTACTGGGCAGCCAAGGGGGCCGGCGTGCCCATCTGCATGGGCTACATGGACTTTGGCCGAAAGGTGGGTGGCTTCGGGCCGATGTTGTGGCCGAGCGGCGACATCAGGGCCGACATGGACATCGTGCGCGCCTTCTACACGGGCATGCAGGGCAAGCACCCCGAGCGCTTTGGGCGCATCCGCCTGCGGCAAGAACCAGAAGCGGCACCGGCCCAGACCCAAGACGTCTACGACGCGGCCGCTCGAGTCGGCGCGGGTTGACGTGCTGCTGCCCCGATGAACAGCGCCGCGACGAACAGCGCCGCGACGGGAAGCCCCAGGCCGTGGCAGGCTGGAGCGATGAAGAACCGCATGCGCGCGCCGCGCGTGGCCATCATCGTGCCTTGCTATGGTCCACAAGAGCCGGTCAACCGGATCCTGGCCGAGGTCCCATCGGCCCTGCGTAGCGGCCTCATCGTCGTGGATGACGCCAGCCCGGTGCCCATCAAAGCGCCCGGTGTCCGCCTGATTCGCCACGCTTCCAATCGTGGCTACGGCGCGGCGCAGAAGACCGGATACGCCGCGGCACTCGACGCTGGCTTCGACCGGATCGTCCTGCTGCACGGGGACGCCCAGTACCCGACCCTCCCGACCCTGGCCCTGGCGGACGCGCTGGACAAGGCCAGCGTGGTCTTGGGGAGCCGCTTTCTGATCGATGGCGGCGCCGCGATCCCAGCCTGGCGTCGGTGGGGCAACCGCCTGCTGACAGGCGCCGCAAATCTACGCTTTGGCACCAGCTTGACCGAGCTGCACACCGGGGCCCGGGCCTTCCGGGCCGACGTTCTTGCACACCTGCCGCTGGCCACACTCAGCGACGACTACCTGTTCGACCAACAGGTCCTGGTGGCCCTGCTGGCAAGGGGCTCGACCATCGCCGAACGCCCGGTGCAGGCCCGCTATGACGGCGATATCCAGAGCATCAGCTTTCCCCGATCCGTGCGCTACGGCCTGGGCTGTCTAC
>JAADHA010000127.1 GCA_013152105.1 Oligoflexia bacterium
TGCTACCGTCTGCGAGACACAGCCGCGACACGGTCTTCTGCCGCAGGGTCTCGATCCCGAGCAGGGGCTGGGAGAACCAGCGATTCCACAAGTCGTACCGACCTGCCAGGTGATCGTAGTTCCGTTCGACATCATGGAGTTTCACAGCTTCACCCTTCGCTGTAGTGTAACGACTCCGCCACGGGCTTGACGCGCAGAGACGGCTGCTCGCCTCGATCCCGACCCCCTCTGACAGTCAGCACTTGCCGCCATAATGGGGAGATCCCTCGATCCCTCGATCCCTCGATCCCCGAGCCTCGCCCATGGCCAGCGTCCAGTTCACCCTCAACGGCAAGCCACAGCATCTCGACGTTCACGACCAGGACAGCATCCTGGACGTGCTGCGTAATCGCTGTGGCGTGACCTCCCCCAAGAACGGCTGCCAGCCACAAGGCCAGTGCGGATGCTGCCTGGCGCTCATCAACGGCCGCCCCAAGGTGACCTGCGCGACGCCGGCGAGCCGCATGCAAGGCAAGGACATCGTCACCCTAGAGGGTCTGGAGCCCGAAGAACGCGCGCTGATCGCGGACAGCTTCGTGGCGGCCGCGGGCATGCAGTGCGGCTTCTGCATTCCCGGAATCGCGCTGCGGGCCAAGACCATCGTGGACAAGAATCCTGACCCCTCTCGCGACGAGATCGCGCGAGGGATGGACGTTCACCTTTGCCGTTGCACTGGCTACGTCAAGATCATCGACGCGGTCCAACTCTATGCCCGCAGCAAGCGCACGGGCACCCACCCCACCACGTGCGAGGACGGTCGGGTCGGACAGCCTCTGGCGCGCTTCCAGGCGCCCGCCCTGGCCCTGGGTGAACGGCCCTACGTCGATGATATGAGGGTGCCGGACCTGCTCTTCGGGGCGGTCCAGCTCTCTCCCCACCCGCGGGCACGCGTCGTGTCCATCGACACCACCAAGGCCCGCGCCCTGCCTGGTGTGGTGGCGATCGCGACGGCCGCTGATGTCCCAGGAGAGCGCTACAATGGCATGCTCTACGCGGACTGGCCCGGTTTCGTCGCGGTCGGGGAAGAGACCCACTATGTCGGTGATGTGCTGGCCGCGGTGGCGGCGGTCGACCTGCACACGGCGCGCGCCGCGGCGGCCCTGGTCGACGTGGTCTACGACGTGCTGGAGCCCGTTCTGGACCCACAACAGGCGCTGCTCCCCAACGCGCCGGTGGTCAACCACCGCCACCAGCCCAAGGCCGGTCAGCCACCCAGCGCCGACCACTACAATGTGCTGGAGAGCACCCGCTTCACACGCGGCGATGTCGACGCAGCGCTGCGCGACAGCGCCCACACGGTACACGGAAGCTGGCAGACCCAGCGCATCGAGCATCTGTACCTCGAACCCGAGAGCGCGCTGGCGATCCCTCGCGATCAGGGGGGGCTCCGTCTGTACACACAAGGCCAGGGGATCTTCGACGATCAGCGCCAGGTGGCCGCCTTCCTGGGTCTGCCCGAAGACCAGATCGATGTAGAGCTCGTACCCAATGGCGGGGCCTTCGGCGGAAAAGAGGACATGTCGATCCAGTCGCAGACCGCGCTGTTGTGCCTGATGACCGGCCGCCCGGTGCGAATCACGCTGACTCGTGAACAGTCCGTGCGCCTTCACCCCAAGCGCCACCCGATCACCATGAGCTACACCGTGGGCTGCGACGCCGAGGGGCACATCACGGCGGTCAAGGCGCACATGGTCGGAGACACTGGGCCCTACGCCAGTGTCGGTGGAAAGGTCCTCGAACGCGCCGCCGGTCACGCCTGTGGTCCGTACAAGGCCCCCACCTGCGACGTGGACGCGATGGCCGTGATGACCCACAATCCCCCCTGCGGCGCGATGCGAGGTTTTGGCGCAAACCAGGCCAGCTTCGCCATCGAAGGCTGCCTGGACCTGCTCGCCGAGAAGGTCGGGCTGGACGGCTGGGAGATGCGCTGGCGCAACGCCGTGGATGTCGGCGATGTCCTGGCCACCGGCCAGAAGCTGGAGAAGTCCGTGGGGGTACGCAAGACGCTGCTGGCGGTCAAGGACGCCTACTACCAGGCCTTGGGCGAGGGGCGCGCGGTGGGCATCGCATGCGGCATCAAGAACACCGGCATCGGCAACGGCGCCAAGGAGTGGGGCAAGTGCCGCCTGGTGGTCGAAGACGACGGCACGGTCAGCCTCTACAATGGCTACACCGAGATGGGCCAGGGGCTGTTGACGGTGCTGACCCAGTTCGCGGTCGAGGTGACGGGCCTGCCCGCCGCGACCTTCACCCCCAAGGTCGACAGCACCTTTGCCCTGGCCTGCGGTCAGACGACGGGCTCGCGCGCAACGCTGTTCGGCGGGCGGGCGGTAGTAGAAGCCAGCAAGAAGCTCCGCGCCGACCTCGATACGGGCAAGAACCTGGGTGATCTCGTGGGCAAGGTCTACGCTGGCGACGTGTTGATCGACGACACGCAGCCCCCAGACGCCAACGTGCCCTACCCCAAGATCCACACCGCCTTCGGCTACGCCACCCAGGTCTGCATCCTGGACGAGACCGGAGCGCTCGACCACTTCATCGCCGCTCATGACGTGGGCCGCGTCGTGAACCCCGACCTGTGCAGCGGCCAGATCGAGGGAGCGGTCCACATGGGCCTGGGCTTCGCCCTCACCGAAGAGCTTCCCTGCGAGGACGGGATGCCGGTGACCCACAAGATGCGCGAGATCGGTGTGCTGCGGGCTCGAGACATGCCTACGGTGGACGTGATCATGGTCGAAGAGCACGAACCCGAGGGCCCCTTCGGTGCCAAGGGGGTCGGCGAGATCGGGCTGGTTCCGACCGCCGGGGCCGTAGCTGGCGCCCTGGCCCGCTTCGACGGAACGCGTCACTATCGCCTGCCGATGAAGGACTCACCCGCCGCCAAGGCGATCCGGGTCGGCAAGATTCACAGCAAGGGCGACCCGTCCAGGTGGCACTGATGAAGGACGCCTCGACCCCTGTCACGGCAGCACTGATCACGGCAGCACTGACCGTCGGCCCCGACCGTCATGGTCGTACCGTACACATCGTGGACGGTCGGGTCGCGCAAGACGCAGCGTCCGGCGCCCCAGTCCTGGCCTGCTCGGATGGCGATATCGGGCCCGGCCTGGTCAACGCCCACACCCACCTCTACAGCGGTCTAGCATCGCTAGGCATGCCCAAGCCGCAGCCTGCCCCGCAGACCTTCTTGCAGATCCTGGAGCGCGTCTGGTGGCGACTGGACCGGGCACTGGACCCATCCAGCTTGCACGCAGCGGCTCGACTGGCGGTGGCCCAGGCCCTGTTGGCGGGGACCACCACCCTCATCGATCACCACGAGTCCCCGGGAATGATCGAGGGTTCTCTCGACATCCTGGCCAAGAGCCTGGGGGCCTTCGGCGCGCGGGGGCTGCTCTGCTACGGCGTGACCGAGCGCAACCACGGCAGGACCGAAGCCCTGGCCGGTCTGGGCGAGTGCGCCCGCTTCATCAGGGCTCCGCATGCTGCCACCGTGCGGGGCCTGGTCGGGATCCACGCCAGCTTCACGGT
>JAADHA010000552.1 GCA_013152105.1 Oligoflexia bacterium
GATGCGGGTGCTTGCGCCTCGACCTCGACCGGAACCTCGACCGGGACCTCGACCTCATCCTCCTCGAAATCGTCCTCGTAGCCATCGTCGTCGTCGATCTCCACGACGGGGCCGTCGTAGGTCAGGGCCGTGGGCTCCTCGTCCAACAGAACGGCCTCTTCGGGCTCACTGAACTCGACCTCGGCCAGATTCAAGACCCGCGGGGTGTAGGCCAGCTCGGTCGGGACATCATCAGGATCTTCTTCGGGGTCCGCGTTCGGGTCTCCCGCCGGGTCTCCCTCCTCCAGGGAATCCGGGGTGAACAAGCGCGGCTCCTCGTAGCTCCAATCGGGCAGCCAGACCTCGCCCTGGGGCAGCTCTCGCAAGGCCACGCAGTCGGCTGCGACGCCGGCTGGCAGGGCGAATTGCAAGGGCCAAGCGCGGATCAGGTCGCGCAACAGCGGCAGGATGTCGAGGAATGCCTCCAGGCCCGCGTACTGGCCGCGATCACCCAAGGGCGCGGTGCGCACGACCAACAGGCAGGAGTCGCCTGCGTCGGCGATGAGCTGAATGGCCCAGTCTGGCCCCTGCTGGTCCGCGGGGCCCCACTGTAGCGGAAGCGCCAGGTCCGGGCGGGCGTTGAGCGCGTCGATGAAGGCGCAAGCGACCGGGTCATCGGCCTGGTCGGGGTGGGGCTCCCAGCCAGTGGGTCTCAAGAGGGCCGTGGCTGGGGCCGGAAGGCGGACGCGGCCGACCATCTCGGCGGGCAACACGACGCAGCCAGAGAGCGGGAGGCACAGCGAGAGCACCAGCTCGGGAGCCCGAACCTGGGCGCAGAAGACCCGGTCGATGGGCATGGGGTCCAGGGCGGGAGACGCCCCTCCGGCCGGGGTGAGGTCCAGATCGTTGATGGTCACGCTGGGCGAGGGCAGATCGAGGCGCCACAGGTCGGCGGCGAGCAGGGCGCGGGCCCGTTCGAGGGTGACCGCGGGGTCTGTCGATGGATCCCAATGCGCTGAGCTGAGGGAGCGAAGCAGGCCCATGATCGGCTCCTGGAAGCAGGGAAGAGGGCCGTGCGCCTCTCACGCTGGGAGCGAGAAGCCACGCCAACCGGGATCCTGACGCATGAACCTTGACGTGTCAAGCCTCTCATTCGGTTTTACTTTCGGGCACCTGCCACGACAGGACCGCACAACACCGGATCGCCTCGCCGCTTCGGAGCGAATAGGCTTGTGCATTCCCAGGAGCTGGCATGCACCTCACCGAAACTCACGAGGACCTGCGCAAGGTCGTCGCCAAGGTCGTCGACAACGACATCAACCCCAACGCTGACCAGTGGGAGGCGGACTGCATCTTCCCAGCCCACGACCTGTTCAAGAAGCTCGGCGATCTGGGGCTGCTGGGCATCTCGCGGTCCGAGGACGTTGGCGGCCTGGGGCTGGACTACAGCTACAGCGTGGTCGCCGCCGAGGAGTTGGGTCGCGTCCGCTGCCCTGGGGTCTCGATGGCGATCGGCGTTCAGACCGATATGTGTACGCCCGCCCTGGCGGCCTTCGGCAGCGATGAACTCAAGGCCGAATTCCTGGCACCCTCCATCGCTGGTGACCTGGTTGGCTGCCTGGGTGTGTCCGAAGCGGGGGCCGGCAGCGACGTCGCCAGCATCAAGACAACCGCGCGAAAGGACGGCGGGGACTACGTGATCAGCGGCGAGAAGATGTGGATCACCAGCGGATCACAGGCCGACTGGATGTGCTGCCTGTGCAACACCTCGCAAGGCAAGCCGCACCAGAACAAGTCACTCATCATCGTGCCGATGGACACGCCCGGCGTGCAGCGCAGCCGCAAGCTCCACAAGATGGGCATGTGGAGCAGCGACACCGCCCAGATCTTCCTGGACGATGTGCGGGTTCCTCAGCGCAATCTGGTCGGTGGCGAAGGCTTCGGCTTCATGATGCAGATGGCCCAGTTCCAGGAAGAGCGCCTGTGGGGCGCGGCCAATGTGATCAAGGGCATGGAGACCGTGATCCAGGACACAATCGCCTACACCGGACAGCGCATGGTCTTCGGCCAGCCGGTGCTTCACAATCAGGTGGTCCACTTCCGCCTGGCCGAGCTTCAGACCGAGGTCGAGGCGCTGCGGGCGTTGGTCTACCGGGCGACCGAGCTGTACCTGGAAGAGAAAGACGCCGGCGCGCTCCAAGGCAGCAAGGAAGTGGTCAAGCTGGCCAGCATGGCCAAGCTCAAGGCGGGACGGCTGGCGCGAGAAGTGGCGGACGCCTGCCTGCAGTACTGGGGCGGGATGGGCTTCATGTGGGAGAGCAGTGTGTCGCGCTTCTTCCGCGATGGACGCCTGATCAGCATCGGTGCGGGGGCAGACGAGGTGATGCTGGGGATCATCGCCAAGCTCATGGGTACCGCGCCTCGTCGGAGATCCTCGTGAGCAGCTCGACACCCGTCCAAGACTACGCCGATTGCGACGCGACCGAGCTGGCCCGGCGGGTGCGCGATGGCGAGCTGAGCCCGGCCGAGCTGGTGGAGACCGCGATCACCAGCATCGAGGCCGTAGACCCGGCGCTCGACGCGGTGGTTCACCGCATGTACGATCAGGCCCGGAAGACCGCCGCCGGCACGCTCCCCGACGGCCCCTTCCGCGGCGTCCCGATGGTCGTCAAGGACTTCGACGGCTTTGTGGCCGGACAGCCGTTTACGGCCAGCACGCGCTTTCTCGATGGCTTCGTGCCCGACCACGACGCCGAGGCGATCGCCCGCCTGAGACGCGCCGGCCTCATCTTCCTGGCCAAGACCAACCTGCCTGAGTTGGCCATCCTTGGCACCACCGAGAACGACTGGCGAGGCCCGACCCACAACCCCTGGAAGACCGAGTACACGCCCGGTGGTTCCTCGGGGGGATCGGCCGCCCTGGTGGCGGCGCGCGCCGTGCCCATCGCCCACGGCGGCGACGGTGGCGGCTCGCTCCGAATCCCCGCCAGCGCCTGCGGTCTGGTCGGCCTCAAGCCCACCCGAGGCCGTGTTCCCCTGGGTCCCAGCCACGGCGAGGGCTGGGGTGGCTACGTCCAGTGGGGGGTGCTCAGCCGCAGCGTGCGCGACACCGCCGCCATGCTCGACGTGATGAGCGGACCGATGCCGGGCGACCCCTACGCCGCTCCCTTGCCCAAGAGACCCTTCGCCGCCGAAGTCGGGGCCGACCCGGGCACCCTGCGGATCGGCTTCTCCACGCGCAGCATCCTGGGCAAGGACACCGATCCCGCCTGCGTCGCCGCGGTCCAACAGGCCGCCGCCCGCCTCTCCGAGCTGGGTCACCAGGTCGAAGAAGTCTCCCTGCCCATCGACCGGGACCGTATGGCTCAGGCCTACCTCGTCCAGGTGGGGGTCGGCGTGGCCGGCGAGATCGAGGAGATGGCGCGTTGGACCGGCCGACGCCCCTCGCCCGACCAGTTCGAAGCCAGCACCTGGTTCCTCAACCAGGTCGGCCAGACCATGTCCGGCCTCGACCTCCTCCACGCCCGCGACGCGGCCATGGATGCCGGCCGCCAGATGGGCAAGTTTCACCAGGACTACGACCTG
>JAADHA010000054.1 GCA_013152105.1 Oligoflexia bacterium
GGGTTCGGCGTGCCACCGGTACAGCCAGCGAGCATGAGAAGCAACGGGAACGTCATCAGTGCACCTCGGTCAGATGAGGCGGCCGGGCCCCATCGCCAGACGCCGAGTGGGCTTCAGTCCACGGGCGGGCGACCTGAGGGCGACCGTCACAGGGCAGAGACACCACCGGGTCTCGCCATGCGGTGGTCGCGATGGACCGGTCCGTAGCGGTGGCCTGCATGGTTGGCGTGCCAGAAAAGTACACGAGCAGGCTGTCGATCGTACCGCCCGGAAGCACCAGGCGCACGCGATCGCCGTCCACATCGCCGACCAGCACCCGCTCCACGGCAAGATGGTGGTAGCGGACCGTCAGTTCCTCGCCATCGGCTGTGACCGTCCCCTGCTCGATCTCGACGACGGTCGCCTCCAGGAGGACCGCGGTCCCCTCCAGCGCCTCTCGCGTCGTCGTGTCGACGAAGGTCGCAGCCATGGCCGGTCGGCTTCCGGCCACTCCCATCACAGACGCGACGACACCTACGAAGCACTTCACGGTTCTCGCCTCCAACGCCTCCATGGCTTGGCAGGAATTGGTTTTATTTTGTTTGAACTCTCGGTGAATGTCAAGGTAGTTGTCACCCAGAATCGAATCTCAAAGACCACCCGCTGACCGTGGCCGAGATCCTCACCACCCAGGTCGTTGGCTTCACGCCATCGCCCAGTGCGACCGTCACCGACTTCGAACTACGCCGCGATAGGGGGCCTGCCCCGTAGGGAGGACACCACCAGAACTTCTGGGCGCGCGCAATGGTGCGGCAGGGGGTGGTCAGAGACAGCCCGGACTCAGCATCGTGACGTCGGCCTGGACCGTGGCGTCCAGCGACCACTCCATCTCAATCGTCACGGGTGTCCCGCCGGCAGGGTCGCAGCCCAGCCCGGTGTCCACCGCGCCCGTGTCCCCCATGCAGCCGAAGGTGGCGCTCTCGACACGAAGCGACGCGTTTGTGTCGTCCACGACCGTCAGTGTCGCCTGGGTGAAGCCCTCGAGGACCCCATCTGCAGGGCGAATGTCCAAGCGGGTCGTCTGTACCGGCTTCTCACCCGCACCGATGGCTGCATGGTTGAACGTGACCTGCAGAGCCAGCGGCGACCCGGCCCACCAGACCTGCGCATCAGTCGGCGTGTCTGTGGTGACCCCGAAGGTACCGTTGCCGTTGATGTCGACGTAGCTCCACGCCCCCGTGGCGGGCGCTGACTCATCGGACGCTACATCCGCTCCTTCGACGGACAGCATCACCGGCTTTGCCTCACCACTTTCGTCGAGCTGGACCTTGGCGCTGCCACCACCGTAGTTGGTTCCGAGCAAGGTACGAGACTGCTTGGCGCAGGGGCTGCAGCCCGTTTGAGTGCTGATAGCCGCGGTGACGAAGAACGCCACCATGAGGAACTTCACATCGAAGCGTAGCGCGTACATTCAGCAGTCCGTCCCGTGGCCGCAGCCCAAGCGCCACGACGCTGCAGTCGTTTCCCACCACGTGCCTGGGCAGTTCAGTGTGCTGACAACATCACTACGGGGACCCCAGTCGGACTTGTTCCAAGAGCGCGGAGCCCTCAGGGCACGGCAGTCGTGTGCCGTGTAGCCATGGTCGGACCGGAAGTAGTAGAGGTAGTAGTATTGCGCCAGGTGGGCCGCCTTTTCATTGGTGCCGGCCGCCTTGTGGGAGATCTTGTGGAGGATCACCGACCCAAGGGCGGCGGTGTGGCACGCCTTCTTCCCAGTACCGGTGCTGGAAGTGTGATGGTAGTCGTAGTACGCAGCATCGACGAAAGAAGTCGCCAGATCGTACCCGTAGGTTGTCGTGTGACCGTACCACACCGATGGTGACACGGAGCCGATAGGACTGATGCGGGCATCGGGTCCCCGAATCTGCAACCCGGCGTCCTCCGTTCCGCAGTGACAGCCACGAGACTCGACATCGAGCGGACGCGTCGTCATGTGCGTCGCAGCATGGCTGCGGTCAGCCGACCCTGCCGCGCCGGAAGGAAGAGGAGCTGCTCCATTGCGCAGTCGCCCGTGCCGTGCAGGAAGATCAACGCGTCCTGCGAGAGCCGCAGGCGCCGGCTGCGCGCGTGGCCCACGCGGGACTCGGCCTCTGCCGCGCGCAGCGCCCGGTCCAGGGCCGACCGCAGTGAACTTTGCGGCGGTGCCGAGTTGGCCTGGCAGGCGCCGGCCATCCAGGCACGGATGTGCGGGTCGCCGCTGCGACCCAGGCGGACGCGCCTTTTGCCGTGCCGCACCAAGATGTGCCGACCAGAGATCCGGACCAGCAGTGGACCCATCGGATCGGGCGCAACCGCGGCAGCCCACCCCAGGTCGCCCAGATCCTCTACACCCGGCGGCAGGCGTCTGCCGCAGACAAAGTCGATGGCCTGCCTCGCACGTGGGTCCACGCAACCCGTCGCGCGGGGCGATCTCACCCAGCCAGGCTGCATCGATCACTGCCTGGACGACCGACAGTCGTCTTCCATCCTGCGCGCTTCCCTTGCTGCTACCTTCGGTTGCCACCATCGTAGCTCCATCGTCCGTGCCAGCGGTACCACCATACCACGAGACGGACGGGCCTGCCGGCCGGCTTGTCCCTCCCCTGCGAGCCAGCTCCCCTGTACCCTTTTGAAGGGAGCCAGGGATGGGACCCTGACGCGTCCTTCAAGGGACCATGCACTTGCCCGCCGCCGTCATCAGGGCGAGTGCCTTGGCTTGATGGCGAGCCGAACCTGGTAGGCAGTTCCTGTCTGATCGCCCTGCCAGGACGCTAGATGCACGTAGCCCCCCCTGGGGGTTCGCAGCTTGCACGTCGCCTGCAACGAGGCACAAAACCGCTCGACGGCGGCAGGCCCCAACCCAACGACTGGCAGCCGCTCATGCTCCACCCACGTCAGGAACTGCCTCAGTCCTGCTCGATGGCATCGGATGGTGTAGGGTACGTAGCCCTTGGACTTCAGCCAGCAGACGAAGCCCTCCACGTACCCGTTGCCACCGCCGGTTTCGGTGACCTGTCTGTCGCTGCCGGGACTCGATGTCCCGTCGATCTCTGCTCTTTCCTCGGCCATACGACCACCCTCCTTTCACTGGCCCTAAACGGGTCAGTACTATGGAGAGTAGTGAACGATCGACTGGTCAGTTTCCTTCCACCATCCGATGGCCTCGAGAGGTTCCCATCCCAAACTCCGCATAACGAGGGTCTCTGCATAATAGCGGTCAGCGGGCACGAGCAGGCCACCCAGGGAGTGATGCGTGCGTCGATGGTTAAAAAGGTGCAGATGGCTTGCAAGCCGGCGCTTCATCTCACCGACGTCGTAGCAGTGCTGGACATTGAACAGCTCTTTCGCCAGGTTTCCATTGAAACATTCGACCTTGCCGTTCGCCCCAGCTCCCGAATGCACCTCATCGAGACGATGGACAAACTGCTCCACAGCGGGTCCGGTGCCACAGGTGGTCGGGGCGGACGGCTTCGTAGCGCCGGTCGTGTCCCTCGCGCTTCACCTTGGGGGGGCGGTAGCCCGCCTCCTCCATGACGCGTCG
>JAADHA010000555.1 GCA_013152105.1 Oligoflexia bacterium
CCCTCGCCCTGACCCTCGGTCTGGCGCTCGTGCCCTCGCTGGGCCACGCGCAGGATTCGGCAAAGGGCCACTGGAAGAACCTGGCGATTCAGCCCAAGCGCATGTTGGATGGCACCGCCTACACCCTGGGCCAGGGTCGCTTCCGGGCCGGGCTCTTCAAGCAGTCCTGGGGGGCGCTCGACAACGTCGACCTGTCGACCAACGCGGCCCTGTGGCTGTTCGGCCTGCCCAACCTCAGCACGCGGATCACCGCCATCCAGACACCACGGGTGGACCTCGCGCTGCGGGCTGGCGTGACCTGGATCGACCTGCAGCGCATGCTCGATATCTCCGGCGGGCGCGCCACCCTGATCCCGGTGGGCTTCACCGGCAGCGTCGTGCTCGCCGACCCGCTCAGCGTCCACCTTGGTGGAACCTGGAACATCCTCGACGCCTCCGGCGAGTACACCACCCAGCAGCTCGCCCAGGGCATCGCCACCGCCACCGGCACAGATATCAACCCGGACCTGCTCGACGTCCTCCAGGGCATCGACCAGGACTCCAGCATCTACGCCGGTGCCCACGTGGTCCTCACCCAGAGCCACCTCGGCGTCGACCTGCGGCTGAACCGCCGTGACAGCATCATCTTCCGCTCGACCACCTTCCTGCTGCTCAAGGGCACGATCCAGGGCGGCTACAGCACCAGCTCGGTCGATGGCGCTACCGGCAGTGGCGTCACCGCCGAGATCGGGCCGTCCGCGCGCCTGACCATTCCGCTCGCGGACCAGGTCTCGGTCCTGAGCACCCTGAGCTACCAGGCGTCCTGGCGTCGCTTGCACCTGCGGGTCGGCTTGCCGCTGGTGCTTGGTGCCAATTGGCTGGTGGCCCTGCCCCAGGCTTTCTCGCTGCACTGGCTGCTGGGCCCGCTGCCCGAGGAGTCCGTGCCCGAAGAGTCCGTGCCCGAAGAGTCCGTGCCGCAGGACTGACAGGTGGCCGCTCACACATCTGAAGACCGCTCGTTGCAGAACGACACACGAAACTGAGGCATGCTGACAACGTGGGCGGCCCACCCCGCCTGCCAGGAGTGGCCATGATGAACGTGAAGCTGACCAACGCTGCTGTAGGCGCCTACCTGATGAACAAGTTGGACACGATGGTGCGGCAAGGGCAGCGCGACGAGTACACCCTGGACCCCCTCGCCGAGCTGCTCATCGAAGACTCTCAGGAATTCGACGAGATCGAGGATCTGGACCAGGTCGAGGATCTGGACCAGGTCGAGGATCTGGAGCAGATCGAGGATCTCGACGAGGTCGACGACTGCGACACGGTCGAGGGAGTGGTGCTGACCCGGATCCCGGACCCGGCCGCCGAGCCCGAGCTGCTCGACCTCCCCGAGGACGCGCTCTCGCCCGTGGACTGAGCTCGCTTCAGGCGTCGGCAGCTATCCATCGAAAGCCTGCGGTAGGCTGCCGCGGTGTCAAGCTCCTCCTCCGCAGCCACAGGTCCCGCAGCCACAGGTCCCGCAGCGCTATTGCGCCGTGCCCTGAGTGGCGCCGCGACGGGTGCCGCGGCGGGCCTGGCGCTGGTCGACCTCGAGTTCGCTTTTCGCTACCTGCCGGCGCTGCGCGACACCGACCTGCCCGTACAGGGATCGCTGGCCCTGGCCGCGGCCCTGATCGCGGCGGTCTTGGGGGCCCTCACCGGCCTGGTTCATCGTGGCCTGGCCTACCTGGCGCTGGTCGGCCTCGCGCTCTGGTTCAACGATGAACGGCTGCTTCCCGTGGTCCTGGCGCTGGTCGGGATCGGCATCGCCGAGGCGATCCGTCACCGGCCGCTGGTTGGGCTGACGCTGCTCTTGCCGGTGCTGGTGGCCCTGGTCCAGACTCGCCCCGCTCCTCCCTCGGCCGGCCCCGCAAGCGGTCCTCCCGACATCGTGCTGGTCGTGCTGGACACGGTCTCGGCGCGGGCCACCAGCTTGTACGGTGCGACCTTGGACACGACCCCGACCCTGGAGCGGCTGGCGACCCAGGCGACGGTCTTCACCCAAGCCACCAGCCCGGCCCCTTGGACCGTGCCCAGCCACGCCAGCATCTTCACCGGCCTGATGCCGCGGCAGACGGGTTGCCATCACGAGCATCCGGCCCTTCCCAAGGGGATCCCGACCTCCGCCGAGCGCCTGGCGGCCGCGGGCTACCGGACGGGTGCCTTCGTGGCCAACCCTTGGGTCGGTCGCTTCGACGGGATCACGCGGGGCTTCGCCTTCGAAGAGAGCGCCTGGGAGGCGGCGCGGGCGGTGCAGGCATTCACGGCGCTGCGCTTGATCCCGTCCTCGCCCAGCAAGGGCGGCCGAGTCATGAGGGACGCGGCGCTGCGCTGGCTGGACGCCGACCCCAGCCGCCCGGCCTTCGTGTTCATCAACCTGCTCGAAGCCCACTCGCCCTTCCAGGACACGCCCCAGGCCGACCGCTACGGGGTGGCGGACCCCGAGACCGTCGGGGCGCGCGCGCACGCGGTTCGCGAGGGTGGTCCGGACTCGGTGCCCGACTACCCCCGCCCGGGTGAGCTGGACCAGGACCGCAAGCTCTATGCCGCCGGGATCCGCGCGGTTGACGACATCGTGGGCAGCTTGATCGAAGCGCTCCAGGATCGGGGACGCTGGGACCGCACCGTGCTGATCGTGACCGCGGACCACGGCGAGGCCTTCGGCGAGCACGGCTTCAACGGCCACATGGTGGGGCTGCACCAGGAGACCCTGCACGTACCGCTGGTGGTCCGGGTACCGGGTCAGGTCGCTGCGGTGGTGGACCGGCCTGTCAGTACCACGGCCCTGTACGCGACCGTGCAGAAGCTGGCCGGCCTGGATGTCCCCGGCGCGCTGCCCCTGGCCAGCTTGGGACCCGCAGCGCAGACCCAGGACGCGCCCATCCTGAGCGAACAGCTCCGGCCTCTCCAGGTGAGGGCAGATCGCCAGCGATCCAGCCGCGACCCGACCGGGATCCCCAACACGGACCTGGGACCGCTCGACTACCGCGCGACGCGAGCGAGAGACGCGCGCTTCGCCGTGCTGGCCGAGGCGCCGACGGACGGCTCGACGGTGCGTTGGTTCCTCTACGATCTGGTGGCCGACCCGGTTGAGGCGCATGACCTGTGGGCGCAGCGCGGCGCCTTGTCCTTGGATGATCAGGCCGCCGTGGCGCGCCTTCAGGCCGCGGTCCAGCCGCTGCTGGGTCCACCGCAGACCCAGGGCCAGCCGCTCCCCATGGAGAGTGATTTGCGCGCTCAACTCGAGGCTCTGGGCTATATGGGCGGACGCTGATCGCCAGGGTGGCGTGTCGCAGTGCGGATTTCGGTTCAGGGCCATCCATCGGAGTGCTGTGGGTACAAAATATAGGGGCGCCCCCCTTTCTGCGGCACTGCTGACACCGCCACTGGGTGGTGTCAGGGCCTCCAGACCTCCTGACATTGGGCCCGTCTCAAGTGACACAGTCGGCCCCTTGACGGCGACTCTCAGTCGGAGTCCCGTTCCTGGGAAGACGGTCTTGGTCTGACAGAGCCGGTCAGCGACTGGGATCGCGGGGG
>JAADHA010000556.1 GCA_013152105.1 Oligoflexia bacterium
CCCGATGTCCTCGCCGCACCGCCAGCCCCCACCTCAAAGCGCCCCGATATACCGCTGCCAGACGCCCTCTTGCTGCGGAGTCAGGTCGCCCTGGGGGTCGCAACTGGTGAATCCGCAGATGGGGTAGGGGAACATGAGGTTGCTACCAAGCCTGTTTTCGCAGGCTTGCCAGGTGCTGCACTGGCTGGTATCGTCCAGGGCGTCCCAGTAGTTGTAGCTGCTCTCCACGGGGTGGAAGAGGCCCAGGAAGTGGCCGCACTCGTGGGCGGCGGTCTCGCCCATCAGCCGGATCTCGTTGTCGCTGAAGTTGCCGTTGGATCCGGCGTGTGCCAGCCATGACAGGGTGACGTAGGTGTAGTTGTTGGGCTCGATGGACCCGGGAATGCCGCCGGCGATGCCGAAGAGGCTGTTGTCGTTCCCAATGGTCTCGCCAACGATGAGGACCAGGGTCTGGCCATCGAAACGCTCGGCATTGGTCTGCACTTCGCTGCTGCCGGTGGACGCGAAGGGCAGCGAGGGGTCCAGGTCGCTGGTGGAGTAGCTCTCGACCAACTCGACGCCGTAGTTGCCCCAGATCTCCCGCCAGCGCTCGACGGCGGCCTCGACGGCGGCAACGACGTCGGCGTCCTGGTCGACATCTTGGGCCCAGACGATCTGCACGTGGACCTGGCTGGTGGTGAGGTCGGGGTCGGCCTTGGTCATCACGGTGACCTCGACATCGGTGTTGCCGCTGTAGGACCCCATGCGGCTGATGGTGCTGGCCTTCACGGTCCAGGTGCCGGGCTCCAAGGGGCCGTCGACCTCGCGCACTGGCCAGTTGAAGGCCATGGTGTTGCCCTGAAGGAAAAAGGCCGAGGTCAAGCTCTCGGTGCTGCTGTACCAGTCCTTCCAGTACAAGACTTCATTGCCGCTGGGGTCGGTGAGAGACTCCAGGGTGGGGTACTTCTCGGACTCGATGGTGACCATGAAGGCGCTGGTGTCAGCACCGACCTCGACGGGAATTTCAAGGTAGCCGTTGGCATCGCTGGTGGCCTGGTAGTTGTCCCGGCTGAGCATGCCGGGTTCGCCGGTGCCGCTGTCAGTGCCGGTGCCGCTGCCGGTGCCGGTGCCGCCAGTGCCATTCCCACCCAGGACATCGCAGGCGCTCAGGCTCAGACCGAGGCCCAGGCCCAGCGCCAAGCTCAGCGCCAGCGGCAGGCGCGTGGAAGCGGCACGGTGCAAGGAGATAGTGTGGTTCATGGGCTACTGTCCCGCGGGCTGGGTGAGGGGCAGGTTCGCCAGCGCGGCCAGCTCGGGGACGGTGGACTTGGCGATGCGCTTGCGCATGCCCTCGGGATCGGGCCCGTCGGTCAAGGCACGGGTGGCCAGGTCCTGGGCGATCTCCAGCGGCAAGCTGTCGAGTCGGTCCATGGCCAGGATGGCGAGGCCGCGGGTGTCGGAGCTGCTGACCCACCGCTGAAGCTCGGGCTGGGCGGCCTGGGCGTGGTTCTCCAGGACACAGCTCGCGGCGCGCATCCCAACCCAGGCGGGCTGCTCGGCGTGCTCGATCAGGAACAGGTAGGTGCCGAGCGGGTCGCTGGACATGGCGTCGAGCTGGTCGCAGCTCAGCGTGTCGTGCCGCATGGAGAGGGCCTTGTAGACGGCCTCTTGCTCGGCGTTCGGGGTGACAGCACTGCTGTCAGCAACACTGCTGTCAGCGGCCGCAGCGGTCGTCCCGCAGAGGAGCAGGGAGAGGGCGAGGAGAGTTCGGGTCACGGGGACCTCCGTCACGGGACGAGCGCCAAGAGCGCGGGGTTGGTGGATTTGGCGATGCGCGAGGTGGCATCGCTGGCGTAGGGGCCAGCCAGCGCCTGGGTGGCGACGGCGATGGCGACGGGCTGAGGCAGGGTGTCGATCTGGTTGAGCACCAGGATCGCAAAGCCGCGGCTATCCTCTTGCTGGACCCAGTCGACCAAGGTGTCCTGTACGGCATCGGCGTGACCTTGGATGAGGCAGGATGCGGCGCGCATGCCGACCCAGGGCGGCTGCTGGGCCTTGTCGATGAGCTCGAGGAGGGTCTCGACAGGAGTCTCGCTGAGGGCCTCGACGTCGGCACAGGCGGGCTGGGGCTCGCGCACGGACAGGGCCTTGAACATGGCGCTGGCGGCTTCGCTGGGCGCTTCGGTGGCGGCTTCGGTGGGCGCTTCGGTGGCGGCTTCGGTGGGCGCTTCGGGGGCCCCTCGGCCACCGCCTGAGCGGGTGCCTTGGCGGCTCCGCAGGCCAGGGTGGCGGCGAGCAGGATCAGGGTCATCACAGGGTCCCGGTGTAGCGCTGGTTGACACCGGCCTGTTGGCTGGTGAGCTGGTCCTGGGGCGTGCAGCTTGTCCAGTCGCAGACGGGGTAGGGGAACATCAGGTTGTCGCCGAGGGCCGACTCGCAGGCGGACTGGCCGCCGCAGTCGTCGGTGTCGTCGAGCGCGTCCCAATAGTCGAAGGTGGTCTCGACGGGGTGGAAGAGACCCATGTAGTGGCCGACTTCGTGCGCCAGGGTCTCGCCAAAGAGCCGGATGTCGTCGTCGCTGAACTCTCCGTCCCCGCCCGCGTTGGTCAGCCAGGACACGATGACCAGGGCGTGGTCGGTGTAATCCAAGGTTCCAGGGATGCCGCCCGCGATGCCGTAGTAGTCGGTGCTGCCGTCGATGGTCTCGGTGATCAGCACGGTGATCTCGGAACCGTTGGCGCCGCTGGAGACCTCGGCCTGTTCGGACCCTTCGCCCGGGAAGGGCTGGTCGGTGCTGAAGCTGCTGTCTTCGTAGCTGGTTTCCAGGTTGATGCCGTAGGGCGCCCAGATCTCGGCCCAGCGGGTCACGGCGTCCTGCACCCCGGCGGTGACCACGCTGTCCTGCTTCAGGCCGTCGGCGTAGACGATGCGGGCGTTGACGGTGCCGGTGCTCAAGTCGCTGTCATCCTTGAGCTTGAGGACGACATCGACCTGATCGTCGGTGTAGTAGCCTTGGTCGTCGACGACCGCGACATCGACGGTCCATGTGCCGTCGCTCAGGTTGCCGTCAGCTTGGCGCACGGGCCAGTTGAGCACGGTGTCCTTGCCTTCTAGCCACACCGCGCTGGTGAGCGAATTGACCCCGGACCAGTCGTCCCAGTACAGGGGCTGGGAGCCATCGGGGGCGTTGACGGCCTCTACGGCCAGGAGTTGGCCGGATGTCGCGGTGAGCTGGAAGGCGGATTCACCGGAGACATCGACGTCGATCGTTGCGATTCCGTCTTGAGACTGCACCGAGGATGTGCGGGTCTCGAGCATGCCGGATCCACCGTTGAGGAGGCCAGTCAGCAGTTCACAGCCGGGAAGCAGGATCAGCGCGACGAGCGCAAAGGGGAGACGGAACATGGGTGGCGACTCCTGGAGGGCGGCGGCTTGGTGCGGCAGCGTACACTGCTGGCGCGCCCCTCGCTCGGCGCCATCGACGTGGCTGGGCGTGCTCCATTCATCAGCATTCTTCAGCGAGTGCCGCTGTAGCGCTGCATCACGGCACGCTGCTGCTCGGTGAGATCGTCCTGGCGCTCGCAGGCGGAGTCGGTGCAGGTCCGGTAGGGGAACATCAGGTTGGTACCGAGCGAAGCAGTGCAGCCGGTGCTGGTGCTGCACATCGGTGTGTCGTCCAGGGCGTCGCTGTAGCCGCTGGGGTTGCCGGAACCGTCGAGCTCGACGGGATGGAACAGGCCCAGGTAGTGGCCCATCTCGTGGGCCATGGTCTCGCCTAGGCCCTGGATGTCGGTGTCGTCCAGGACGCCGTCGGACCCGGCGTGCATCAGCCAGGCGATGGCGACGACCCCGCGGGTGGAGGGCGCGAGGGCGCCGGGAATGGCTCCGGCCTCGCCCAGGATCCCGTTGTTGGTGCCGTCGATGGACTCGCCGATGACCAGCACGAGCTCTTCGTCATCGCCGGCCTCCTTGAGGGCCAGATAGGCGTCGCTACCCGAGCTTGGGTGGCTCAGGGTGGTGTCCATGCCTTGCGCCGTCTCGTAGATGGGTTGGAGCTGGATGTCGGCACCGGCGTAGATGTCCTGCCACACGCCGACGGCGGACTCGATCGCGGCGACCAGCTCGGGATCCTCGGCCACGTCGGGCGTCATCAGCACGCGCACGCTCAGGCAGCCGCTGTCGGTGTTGAAGTCCTGGTTGAGGTGGATGGTGACATCGACGTTGACGCCTTCCTGGGGACTGCCGTTGCTGTCGAGGACCGAGAAGGCGAGGCTCCAGTAGCCATAGGGAGGCGCGGGATCGATGTCTCGCACCGGCCAGTTGAAGGCGGTCTCGTCGCCAAAGGGCAGCACGGCGCTGGTGAGGTAGGTGGTCTGGCTGACCCAGCCATCGATGTCGAGGGGGTCGTTGCCGTCGGGGTCCTCCAGCTCGGTGAGGTAGATGGTGCCGCCGGTGTTGCTGCGGGCTGAGACCAGGAAGGATCGGGTCGCGTAGGGCACGGCGAAGTTCATCCGCGCGGTGTCCCCGGTGGTGCTCAGGGTGGTGGTCTCGCTGCCCAGGATCTGCTCGCAGGCGGCGGGACCGGTGTCGAGATCCAGGTGCTTCTTGCCGAAGGGCCAGCAGGCCGTCGTCAGGACGAGGAGGAGGGCGGGTGAGGCGGACCAGCGCATGGGGGCTCCCGGGGACGCGGCAGCATAGCCTTGAGTCGGCCCCTCACGAGCTTTGGGGGTGGAGGTGATGATGGGCAGCAAGCATCGGGAGACGGCAGCACAGCGCGAGGCACGCCTGGCGAGCGTGGTGGAACTGTGGCTGCAACGGGAAGGTCTGCCGGCGGGGGTCGAGCGGGTGTTGGTGGTGGATGATGACGATGGCGGCGTCGAGCGCGCGGTCGAGGCGGCGGGCGGGATGGTCCAGACCTGGCGGCGGCGAGCGACGGGTCAGCGCGCCGCGGCCCCATGGCCGAAGGGTGGCACGGCCGAGCCGCTCGCGGACCTGGCGATCCTGCGGCTGCCTCGCGACTGGGCGGCCTCTGAATTGCAGGTCCACGCGGCCCTGTCGCGCTTGAGAGCGGGGGGCCAACTCTGGGTGGTGGGGGCCAATGACGAGGGGATCAAGTCGGCTCCCGGACATCTGGCCTGGCTGGGCGAGGCGCAGACCCTGTGGATCAAGAAGCGGGTGCGGATCCTGGCGGTGGGGCGGCCGGCCCACGTCGTGCCGCGGGGCGGCCTGGAAGCTTGGCGCGAGGCGGTCACGCTGGACCTGCCGGGCGCGGGCAGCCACACCTTGGCCAGCTACCCCGGCCTGTTCGCCCATGGCCGGCTGGACGAGGGCAGCCGCCTGCTGCTAGAGGTGCTCGCGTCCTCGGTGCCCCTGCCGCGTCCTGGCGAGCGGGTCCTCGACTTTGGCTGCGGGGCGGGCACCCTGGCGGTGGCCCTGGCGGCTCGCCAGCCCGATGCTCGCTACTACCTCACCGATGTCGACGCCATCGCCACGACCGCGGCTCGCCAGAACCTGCCTGGGGCCACGGTGCGAACGGGCGACGCCTGGGCATCCCTCGACCCGGACCTGCGCTTCCACCTGATCCTCAGCAACCCCCCGCTGCATCGCGGTCACGCCAGCGATCGCGACGCCCTCGACGCCTTGCTTCAGCAGGCTCCGGGCCGCTTGCTGCCGGGTGGGCGCCTGGTCCTGGTGACGTGGAAGGCGGCGGCGGTGGGCCCGGCGCTCGGGCAGACGCCAGGGAAGACGCCAGGGAA
>JAADHA010000577.1:0-4237 GCA_013152105.1 Oligoflexia bacterium
GTCAGTACCGGAATGTTGCCATGCGCGGCGGCCGCATCGTCCAGCAGGGCGTAGAATTCCTGCGGGTCATCGGTCTTGGGGTTGCTGCCCACGGTGTAGGCCGACAGCCCGTTCTTCGTGGTCGTGTCGATGCTGAGGGGGGCGCCGATTCGGAAGTCGACGGGGACATCCAGGTCCGAGAACACAACAGTCTTGTGCCCGCCTTCATAGGCGCCCTTGTAGTACTTGTCGGCTTCGCTCTCGGCCGGGGCGTCCCGGCGGTTGGTCCACTCGTAGCCGACCAGCGCGACCAGCCCGTTGCCATCGTTGGCGGCGGCGATGCGCTGCTCTTCGGTCCAGATGTCCACCGAGCTGCCACTGAGTCCATCGGGGTAGTAGCGTTCCCACTCGGCGTGGTCGGTGATGGCGACGAAGTCCAGGCCGACCGCACGCGCGTTGTCGAAGAAGTCTTCGGCGGCGTAGTCGCCACGTTGGTCGCACTGCTGGTCGGGCAGCTCGCAGCCGTCGTAGGACAGGTTGGTGTGGCCGTGCAGGTCGCCCCAGTACAGGGTGCGGCCCATGCTGGCGAGCTGCACCGTCGCGGCCTGAGCCACCAGCCCGCGGACCGGTGATCCGGTCAGCCCGACCGCGTCCAGCCAGAGGCCCGCCGTGAACTGAAGCGTCGCGGGGTCGGCATGCACGGGATGCCAGCCCGGCAGGGACAGGGGGGCCGTGATGTCGTCGACCGGAGCCTGCAAGAGATCCGCCAGCAGGCACTCGTCAAGCTGGCTTCCGTCCAAGCAGTCCGGGTCGACCGGGTCGGTCTGATCGCCCTGGGAGTCGGTGCGGCTGAGGGAGAGGTCGATGGCGCCCGAGGCCGGTGGCAGCGTGTCCGCCTGCAAGGTCAGGTCGATCTGGAGGATGTCATCGGCGATGAGCGGCGCGTCGGGGGCGACAAGATCGGCCGTCGCGGTCAGGGTGACCGGCTGGGTGATGTCAGACGCGTCCTGCCCCGCGACCAGGCGCAGCTCCAGGGTGTCCAAGGATCCGGGCAAGCTGGCGGCCGGGATCCAGTAGCGGGTGTCGGCCGCCATGTCCTGACCGGCGACGCCCTCGACATAGCTCCAGGTGCCCTGGTCGACGCGCCACTCCAGGCGCACCGGGTCCCCGCCCAGGCGTACCGAGGACAGGACCGGGTCCTGGGGGAACCACGCGAAGAGACCGGCGGCATCCACCGCGCGGATCGCCTGGGGTACAGGCAAGGTCACCGGTTCAACCGTGTCGCCACAGGCCGCCAGCACCAGGAAGATCATCGTGGAGTTCATCGTCGTTCTCTTGCCAGGGCGGATGGCCCCCAGCGGTGATAGCGTATAGGCCGGTGTGCTGCGTGGCCACTCTAACCACCGGCGGCCCACGCGACATCATCCCCCACGGTGGCCCGGCGGTCCCGGCTCGCAGAGGGACAGATGGTCGTTCTTCCTTGGCTACTGGCGATGTCCGCGACGGGCCTGGTCACGCTCGGCTGCAAGAACCACGGCGACACGGCGGGCACGACAGACACGGCAGACTCGACAACCCCCAAGGACAGCGGCAGCACGACCCTCCCAACCGATGACACCGGGAACGGCACACAGGGCATCACAATCAATGTCACGCTGGACGCCAGCCTGATCGACCAGTGCCGCTCGGTCTGCGGCCAGCTCCAGGTCAGCGGCTCCGCCACCTCGCTCAAGGGCATGCAGTGGCTGGTCGAGTCCGACCTCGACGGCTTCCTGGATGCCTCGGGCCAGCTCGACGCCAAGGGGCATGCCGACTTCTGCCTGAACGGGCCGCTGTCCGCCGGCCTGCACCAGCTCGCCTTCCAAGTGGACCCCGGCTCGCGCGATTTCGCCATCGTGCCGCTCGAAGTCCGCCCCTTTGGCTGGGCCTACGGCCTGGACAAGCCGGTGGACGCGCTGCAAGAGATCCCCTGGGTCCCCAAGCTGGACGAGACTCAGCTCACCGCGGACCCGGTCTTTCCCTACGCCGAGACGCCAGACGGATCGGACGCACCCTGGGACTCCTACAGCGTCCTCTCGCCTGGGGTGGTCCGCTTCAACGGCAAGCATTTCCTCTACTACGCCGGTACAGCGGACGTGAACTTCTCGCTTGGCGTGGCCAGCTCGGACGGCATCACCGACTTCACCCGCTACGCGGGCAACCCCATCCTGGTGAACAACGATCCCAAGCCCGGCGCCTGGGACTACTACGCCCAGAATACACCTGAACCTCTGGTCCACGACGGCCAGGTGTGGCTGTACTACAACGGGCGCTCCGAAGACGCCGGCGGTCTGAACATCGGCTTGGTCAAGAGCGACGACGGCTTCACCTTCGTCGACGACGGCACCAACCCGGTGCTGGCGCCAACCGGCGTAGCGGACGACTTCGACGGGGCCGGCGTGGCCCACCCATCCGTGACCGTTCGCGATGTCGACTTCACCGACAACGACGAAGCTGCCAGCCAGGTCTTTGAACTCTGGTACGCCTCGGGCACGCTCAAGATCGGCTACGCCATCTCGGCGGACGGCACCAACTTCGAGCGCTACTGCGGCGGCCCGGCCTTCCAGGGCAACCCCAGTGGCTGGGACCACGGCCAGACCAAGGCACCCGAAGTCGAGCACAAAGATGGTCACTATTTCATGACCTACTCGGGCTGCGGGCAGGGCTGCTACCAGGTCGGCTGGGCAGCCAGCGACGACGGGATTCGCTGGGTCGCGCTGGACGAACCCTTCATCCCGGTGACGCCCATCCCCGATGGCACCAGCGACACGCTGCGCCCTTGGAACAGCTACGGCACGCAGGAGGCGTTCATTGAGATCAACGACGATGACACATGGCGCTTCTGGTATGCCGGCACGGGAAACAGCCACGGCTCCATCAGCTACGTCGACGCCTTGCCCTGATATGCACAAGCTCCCTCGTCTGCTGGCCTGCTGTCTCCCGGTCTGCCTCGCGCTCTTCGACGCGGCTGCGATCGCCGCCGAACCAGCCCAGATCAAGCTCTCGGCCTCGGACGCCACCGCGAACGCCGAGTACGGCTACGCGCTGGCCGGGGCCGGGGATGTCAACGCGGACGGATTGTTCGACGTGGTGGTCGGCGCGCACCTGGACTCGGCGGCGGGCGTGGATGCGGGGGCGGCCTACCTGTACCTGGGCGAAGAGACGGGCGATCTGGCCTCCTCCGAACTGAAGCTGGTCGAGCCCGACGCCACCGGGGGCGGGCTGTTCGGCGCGGCCGTGGCCGGCGCGGGGGATACCGACGGCGACGGCTATGACGACCTGGCCATCGGTGCGCCCGGCAACAGCGCGGCCTACATCTTTCCGGGCAATTCCACGGGCGTGTCGATCGACCGCACGGCGAAGCTGACGGCCGATGGCATGTCCGGCCTGGGCTACGCCGTGGCTGGCGCCGGTGATCTGAACGGCGACGGCTTCGCGGACGTGGCGCTTGGCGCCTGCCTGGTATCGGGCTCCAGCGTGAACTGCGACGGCGTCGTCGTGCTGCTGGGCGCGTCCAGCCTGGGTCGGTCAGACCTGCAGATCCTGGCCGACAGCGCGGGCCTGGGAAACGCGCTGGCCGGAACCGGCGATGTCGATGGGGACGGATACGCCGACCTGTTGGTCGGGCACCGCAACGCCAGCGGGACCGGTGCCAACTCGGGATCGGTTCGGATCTGGTGGGGCGGCGCGGGGGATCTGGCCGACTTCACGGACTTCACCGCCACCGACCCAGCCGCCGGGGACAACTTCGGCGTGTCGCTGGCCGGGGCCGGTGATGTGAACGACGACGGCTTCGCGGACGTGGCGCTTGGCGCCTGCCTGGTATCGGGCTCCAGCGTGAACTGCGACGGCGTCGTCGTGCTGCTGGGCGCGTCCGACCGGAACGTGGCAGCTCGGAACAGATCATCCTCAGCCCGCCCGAAACCGACGCCAACAGCTTCTTCGGCACCAGCGTCGCGGGCCTGGGTGACCGCGACGGCGATGGCTTCGACGACCTCCTGGTAGGAGCATCCGGCGGCTGGTCGGGCACCATCAACGGGGGCAATGCCTATACGTGGGCGGGCGGGTCCTCGGGCCTGTCCTCGGACTCCCCGCAAGAACTCGTGGGCAGCGATATCGCAAGCGGTGATCGCTTCGGGCGTGCCGTGGCCGGCCCGGGTGATGTCGATGGCGACGGCCGTCCCGATGTACTGGTTGGCGCCTATCACCACGAAACCAG
>JAADHA010000577.1:4336-5211 GCA_013152105.1 Oligoflexia bacterium
GGCCTGGCGCGACTCGCGGGTGGACTGCATGACCGACGTCGACGGGGACGGCTTCGGCGACGCGGACCCACCAGCCGATGTCACAGCGGGAACCGACTGCGACGACCAGCATGCCGACACCTTCCCCGGCGCGGCCGTGCTGGACGACGCCAAGGCGTGCAACACGGACGCCGACGGCGACGGCTTCGGTGACGCGGACCCAGCCCAGGGAGTCTCCGCCGGGACCGACTGCGACGACAGCGACGCCCTGGTGAACCCGGCCGCGACCGAGCTCTGCAACGGGGTCGATGACGACTGCAACGACCAGGTCGACATCGACGCGGTGGACATCGCATCCTGGGTCCCCGACGCCGACGGCGACGGCTGGACCCAGGACATCGAGCCCACCTTGGCCTGCACCGCCCCGGGCGCCGACTACCAGCAAGCCAGCTACCTGCCGGACTGCGACGACAGCGACGCCTCGATACACCCCGGCGCCCAAGAACTGAGCGACGACGGCATCGACCAGGACTGCAGCGGCGCCGACCTGGAGACCACAAGCTCGGACAAGGGCTGCGCGGTGGTGCCAGGGCTGGCCAGCACCCTCTGGCTGGCTGGCTTGCTGGGCCTGGCCCTGCGTCGGCGCTAGCGCTGACCAACCGCCGGTTTCCTGTGCCCTCGGCCCCGGTCTCTCGGTCTCCCGGCACGCGGCGCCTTCCAGTGTCTCCTGGGCCAGGCGGACCGGTCAAGTCACCATGACCCGACGGCGTTACGCTCACCGTCGGACAGAGATGTCGGAGAGAGATGCTGACTGAGCTCCAAAAAGGCGACCTCATCGCAGACCGCTTTCGGGTCGAAGCGCTGCTCGGCGAAGGCGGCATCGCGCGGGTCTACAA
>JAADHA010000239.1 GCA_013152105.1 Oligoflexia bacterium
GGTCTGCTCGGCTTGGTGATGCTGTGGGTGGTCGCTGACATCAACACCCGCGACGCGAACCGGATCTTCGTGTTGCAAGGTGCCCTGCTGGTGGGCGTGGCACTGTCGCTGAGCCTGCTCTTTCGGTCGCGTCCCGATCAGCACATGCCCTGGCTCAAGTACGCCACCATCGCCTTCGACCTGGGCGTGGCGCACCTGTCCTTCCTCGCCGCGACGGCCAACCACTACGGCCCCATCGAGTACTTCCACTCGTTCATGCCCCTGGTCCTGGTTCAGTTCAACCTGCTGGCCGGCCTGCGCTACAGCGTCCTGGCCTGCGCCTGGTCGACCCTGCTCACCGCCGTACTGGGCGGCGCCATCCTGGGCGGGGTCATCCACACCGGGATGATCACCACCTCACCGATCAGCGTGTGGGGACAGAACGCCATCAACATCGCCGACGAGGTCATGCGCCTGGTCTTCGTGTCCTTATCGGGCGTCTTGGCTGGCGTGTTGGCCTATGTCGCCCGACGCCTGCTCCATCGGGCCGAGGCCGCGTCCACCAGTCAGGCCATCTCCGAACGCCAGACTGCACGACTCAGGAAGTACCTGGGCCACGAAGTGGCGAACACGGTGGCCAGCACCGAGAGCGGCGTCACCCTGGGCGGCAGCGGTCGGCGCGTGACGGTCGTCTTCGTCGACTTCCGCGACTTCACCACCCTGTCCCACCACACGCCACCCCAAGAAGTCGTCACGCTCCTCAACCGCTACTTCTCCCAGCTTGTCGACGTGGTCTTCCGCTACCAGGGAACGCTGGACAAGTTCCTGGGCGACGGGCTGATGGCAGTCTGGGGCGCACCGCTTGATCGCGACCGGACCAGCCTGCGGGCAGTGCTCGCGGCGCTGGAGATGGTCGCTGTGGTCGATGCGCTCAACGCCCAGGCGGACTCTGGGCCACGGCTGCAAGTCGGGGCCGGCATCGCGACCGGCGAAGTCGTCGCCGGGAATATCGGGTCCCACGAACGCATGGAGTACACGGTCATCGGCGAGCCCGTGAACCTGGCGGCCCGGCTCGAAACCCTCAACCGCGAGCTCGGCAGCACCATCGTGATCAGCGACCAGACCCATCAGGAAGTCGCGCGGTGGTTGCCATGTCAAGCCGTCCCGGACCACAGTCGGCTCAAGGGCGTCCTGGCAGACCACAGGGCCTACACGGTCGACCCCGCCAAGATCACACCGGATCGGCTCGCCGCGCTAGGGGACATGGTCTTGGCCAAGACATCCCCAGCAGATCGCGACAGCCTCGCCCTCCCGGTGCACGCCCAGACGTGCTAGGCCGCAGTCCGCTCGCACGCCTGGAGTCCCGCCATGCAGCGCTCGCACGTCTACATCTTCGGCAACGGTGAAGCAGCCGGCGACGGCACGATGAAGGAACTACTTGGCGGCAAAGGCGCCGGTCTGGCCCAGATGACCCGCCTCGGGATGCCGGTTCCGCCGGGCTTCACCATCACCACCACAGCCTGTACCGAGTTCTTCCGCGCAGAAGGCGTCTGGCCCCAGGGGCTGGACGACGATGTCGCCGCCGGCATCGCCTCGGTCGAGCAGATGACCGGCAAAGTCTTCGGAGGCACCGGCGACGACTCCAGCAACCCGCTGCTGGTCAGCGTCCGCTCGGGGGCCGCGGTCTCCATGCCGGGCATGATGGACACGGTCTTGAACCTGGGCCTGAACGACCAGACGGTCCTGGCCCTGGCGGCACGAACGGACAAGGCCCGCTTCGCCTGGGACAGCTACCGGCGCTTCATCACCATGTTCGGCGACGTGGTGCTGGGCATTCACTACACCCGCTTTGCGCATGTCCTGAACCAGATCCGGGCCGGACGCGACGAGCGCGACCTGAGCGCGGCCGAACTTCAGGAGGTCGTCCGGCAGCTCAAGGACGTCGTGGCCGATGCCTGGGGCCCCTTCCCCCAGGATCCCCGCGAACAGCTCCGCCTGGCCATCGACGCCGTCTTCAATAGCAGCAACACCGCGCGGGCCCGCTACTACCGCAAGACCCAGGGTCTACCCGATGATATGGGCACCGCGGTCAACGTCCAGGCCATGGTCTTCGGCAATATGGGCGCGCGCAGCGCCACGGGTGTGTGCTTCTCGCGCAGCCCCAAGGACGGGGACCGGCACTTCTACGGCGAGTGGCTGCCCAACGCCCAAGGCGAAGATGTCGTGGCCGGCACCCACACGCCCCTGCCCATGGTGCCAGACGCCCCCGGCGCGGCCGACGCGCTGGCCAAGTCCGGTGGCCAGGCCCTCTCTGACGCCATGCCCGCCATCTACGCCGAGCTGGTGGCCATCAAGGACCGACTGGAGAAGCACTACACCGATATGCAGGACATGGAGTTCACGGTCGAAGACGGCCGCCTGTTCATCCTGCAGACCCGTACCGGCAAGCGCACGGCTGCCGCGGCCGTTCAGATCGCCGTGGACATGGTGGAAGAGGGCCTGATCGACACCGACACCGCCTTGCTCCGCATCGAACCGACCGCCTTGGAGATGGTGCTGCGCCCGGTGCTCGATCCCAGCGCTCCCCGCAAGGTCATCGCCAAGGGCCTGGACGCGTCTCCCGGTGCGGCCTGCGGCACCGTCGTCTTCCACAGCGACGAAGCCCAGGAACTGGCCGAGCGCGGCGAACATGTCGTCCTGGTCCGCATGGAGACCAGCCCCGAGGACATCCAGGGCATGACTGTGTCCCAGGGCATCTTGACCAGCCGCGGCGGCCAGACCAGCCACGCCGCGGTCGTGGCCCGCGGGATGGGCAAACCCTGCGTGGTCGGCTGCGGAGAGATCTCCGTCGACTACGCGCGCCAGCTCTTCTACGCCGGCGACACGGTCATCAAGCGGGGCGACTGGATCACCATCGACGGCGCGACCGGCGAAGTGATGGAGGGCAAGGTCCCGACCCTGCCCCCACCCACCGACAGCGGCGCGATGGCCACCTTGCTTGGCTGGGCCGACCAGCGGGCGCGAATGAGCGTACGCGCCAACGCCGACAACGGCCCCGACGCCACCAGGGCCCGGGGCCTGGGCGCCAAGGGGATCGGCCTGTGCCGCACCGAACACATGTTCTTCCAGCCCGAAGCGCTGCGGGCCATGCGCGAGATGATCCTGGCCGAGGACGATCGGACTCGGACCCGCGCGCTGGCCAAGGTGCTGCCCTTGCAGCGGGCGGAATTCGAGCATATCTTCCGTGCCATGGACGGCCTGCCCGTCACGGTGCGCCTGCTCGACCCGCCCTTGCACGAGTTCCTGCCCCAGAGCGAAGCAGACATCGCCCAGGTCGCCAAGGACATCGGCGTGCGGACCAAGGCGCTGGCCGAACGCCTGCGCCAGCTCCACGAAGCCAACCCGATGATGGGCCACCGGGGGGTGCGGATCGGCGTGACCACACCCGAGATCTACAAGACCCAGGTCCGCGCGATCTTCGAAGCCGCTTGCAAGCTGACGCGCCAAGGCGTGGTCGTGATCCCCGAGGTGATGATCCCCCTGATCGCAATC
>JAADHA010000242.1 GCA_013152105.1 Oligoflexia bacterium
CTCCCCTCGCCGCCTGATGGGCGGCGAAGAGGCATGACATCGAGACTCTGGACCAGGGGGCTGAACTAGCGGCGGCGCCAGCCGTGCACGCCATCGTACAGCGCCCAGGCCGAGTCTCCGGCACAGCCACGCACGGCGCCATCGGAGTGCACGACCAGGCTCCAGACGCCGTCTACATACTGCCAGGCCGAGTTGTAGTTGTCGTCGCTTATAGAGCGATCGTAGCCGGCAGCCAGCAGGTTGCCATCGCTGCCCATGATCTGGCGCAGGTCGCCGGGCACGTTGTCGATGGTGCTGAGCGTGCTGCCGTCCCAATGTTGCAGCAGAGTCCCGTCATCACGGCCCAACAGCCACAGGTCGTCGTCCGACCGACCCCAGGCGGTGAAGAGCTCTACGCCAGCCAGGGCGTCGAGAACGGTCCAGGCATCGCCGTCGAAGTGGAGCAGGCGGTAGCCATCGTTCTGGGTGTCGTCCACGGCGATGATGTCGTCAGGCGAGAAGAGCAGGACCTTGGCCAACTCCCGGCTGCCTTCAGGCAGGGGGAGCGGGTCCGCCGTCCAGTTCCCGTCGACCCGTCGCCACCAGGCGCCCGTGAAGGTCTCGTCGGAGCCTACGTGGTAGCCGACCGCAACGGCGGTGCCGTCATCAGCAACCGCCGCGTCCAGGACGCTGTCGTTCTCAACGAGCACGTCCTGCTGGGTCCAGGCACTGCCGTCGTAGCTCCACAGGGTCTCGTAGCCAGCCAGCAGCACGTCCTGCGCACTGGCTCCGACCAGCACGTCGAAGTAGGTATCCCAGACGTCGAGCTGCTCGACCTCCAGCACATCATTCTTCCAACGGCCGACCATGCCACCGGTCGAGGTCAACCAGATCGTGCCGTCGGGGTCGACCCAGCAGCTCGACGGGGCGTCCACGGAGTCCAGGCGCCAGGCTTCAGTCAGGCCCCCGGCGTCTCCGACCAGACCGACCGGACCCAGGTCCTTGCCGACGACCACGACGCCGTCGGCGCTCGTGGCCAGGTCGGCCCAATCGCCTTGCGGCAGCGCCAGCGCTTGCCAGCCACTGCCATCGTCAAGCCAGACCTTTGTGGCCCCCAGTACCCACGTGCTGCCGTCGGTGCCGACGGCCGCCGTGACCAGGTCTTCATCGCCGACGGACTCCAACACCAGGGCGTCGGGCGAGCCGCGCAGCACCGTTCCATCCTGGCCGACCACGACCAGCGCGTCACCGTCGACCACCACGTCGTTCAGCATGGCGGTGGTGCCCGTCTCCACGGGCGACCAGTCACCGTCCGTCCACGTGGCGACCGTGCCGCCCCAGCCGACCGCGATGATCTGGCCCCCACCCGTCGAGGCCAGCGCTTCGAGGTGCTGGTCGAGCGTGAATGACTCTGCGATGGTCCAGTCCGTCCCGTTCCAGCTCAGCAGGTCATTCTCTGCGCCCACTCCACCGGTGCCGTACTCGTAGGTGTTGATCGTGCCGAGCATGATTTGTCGCCCCTCACCGTCCAGGCTCAGGTCCCAGACCACGTAGGAATCTGGGGTATCTGGCAGTGCTGTGAACTCCCAGCCATCGACGAAGTGACCCAGCCCATTCTGGCCGACCGCCCACAGCCCATCCTGGCCGGCCACCACTTCGCTCAGCCACCCGGATCCCTCGCTCTGCTGCTGGGTCCAACCCGCCGCGATGTCGACCAGCATGCCGTTCCCTGCTACCGCGAGCAGCGCATCCTCGGCCCCGACGACCCACCCGGGCGCTGCCTGGTAGAGCACCCGCTCCTCCCATTCGCTAGCAGATGTGCTGCCGGTATCAGTGGGCGCAGCCGGTGAACAGGCGAGTAACAGCCAGAGCATGGTCTACCTCCTGCTGCATTGTACCCTTGCCGCTGCCGAGTCGCTGGCACTTGCCGCAGGAATCGCGATCCCAGCACTACACCACGGCCTGCTTGGGCGCCATTCGCTCGGGGATCGGGCTGCACATTGGCTTACTGATACGTCCATGAGCACAGGCATCGCCCGCCCGTTCGCCATCGCCGCCGACCTGCTGGTCTTGGATTCTGAGGGCGCCTACGAGATCCTCGGCGGTGTCATCGTGGAGAAGGCCGCGCCCTCCGGCGAGCACGGCACGGCCCAGTCGGCGGTCAACGCCCAGGTCTGGTCTTCCTTCGACTGCCGCCCGGGCGGTCCGGGCGGTCCAGGCGGGTGGTGGAGTTGCGAAGTCGCCGCCTGCTGCACCAACACCAGGTACCCTGGTACTGGACGGTGGACCCGGCAGTGGGCTTGGCCCAGGTGCTGCGCTGGACCGCAGAGGGCTACCTCATCCAGGCGACCGCTGGCCCTTCTCGACAATGACAGTTTGGACAGGTGCTTGTGACGGACCGCCTGTGCTACCATCAACCCGCGCATGCCGCGCATCGGTCCCAGGAGGTTCCCATGACCGCAGCCCAGACCATGATGGCCCAGAGCTTGCTCTCTCTCTCTCTCTCTCACTGATGGTGTCCAGGGCGGCCTGGGCGGGCTGTCCATCCACGCCCAAGGACTGGGCGTCGGCGGCCTGTGATCCGGGGGACGGCTACGGTGATGCGTGCAGCGCGTCGGGCCCGACGACGGCGGCGACGTGGACCTGCACCGTCGCGAAGTCCAGCGTGGATGCAGACGGTACGACGGTCTCTGACACCAGCGGCGACCTCTTGTACTCCTGGGGCAGCCGCAACGACAAGCTGTTCTGCTGCCCGGCTCCGGGCAACTACACCTACACCACCGTCATCATCGATGGCAGCGAGTACGACGACCTACTCTCCTTCCACTGGACGTCGGGTCCCGACGACCTCGCAGACATCTCTCCCACAGCGCGGACCGGCCTCATCTACGGGGCGGGGGGCGCGGACTTGATCCATGGCTCCTACGAGACGGACAGCAGCTACTCCGAGACCCTCAGCGGCGACGGCGGCAGCGACACGATCTATGGGCACCCCGGCGACGACACCATCTACGGCGGGGACAAGCGCGACACCTGCGATGGCGGCGCTGGTGACGATACCATCTACGGCGAGGCTGGCGCCGACAACATCTTTGGTGGCAGGGACAAGGATACCATCTATGGCGGAACAGAAGACGACGTGATCCGCGGTGGTGACGGAGACGACACCATCAACGGAGACAAGGGCAACGACCGGATCGACGGGGGGCCGGGCGACGATACCATCGACGGCGGCCCCGGTGGTGACGTGATCTGTGGTGGCTCCGAGACCACCGGCGACACCATCAGCGACGGCGGGGTGGGGGGCACGATCACCCCGGCCAACCAGATCTGGGCCGCCAACGCGTTGGACTCCATCGCATGCACCGCGTCCAACACGTTGACAAACCCGGGTAGCGATGCCAGCCCCTTCTGCAACGAGACCCTGACCGACAAGCCCGCCCAGTGCCCATAGGAGGTCCCCATGCAGTTCCTTCTTCCCCTCTTGGTGCTCGGCTGTGCCGGGTCTCCGTCAGCGGACACAGCTAACGCCACGTCCTCTTCTTCTTCTG
>JAADHA010000533.1 GCA_013152105.1 Oligoflexia bacterium
GACGGCGACCGCTGTGGCCATCAGCGCCAGGCCAATCCATGGATGTAGCCGTCGCCGACCCGGCCGCTGGTGGAGCTGCCGCGAGCTGAACCAGGACCCGGTCGCCAGCAGGACGCAGAGCCACCCGGCGCGAAAGTGCCAGCTAGCGGCCACATCCAGGTCGTCCCGGACGAAGATGACGGTCAGGGTTCCGGCCACCGCCGCGAGCCCGGCCAACAGGCCCGCGACCGGGGCGAAGCGGTGGTGGAGACGCCGCTTGGCAGGGGCGGAGGGGTCGCGTTGGCGTGCACTCAGGCCCGCCATCCCGGTCCACAGGATGAGCAGGACGGCGAGGATGCCCAAGACGGGATGAAGCCAGACCATGGTTCGTTTCTGCGATCAGGTGGACGGAAGTCTGAGGAGGGGGGGTGCCGGTATACCGACAGGGGGGTGCCGGTATACCGGCACCCTGGCAGGCGCACGCATCGTAAGTCGTTGGAATCACGTTGGCACCATCCTTGCTCTCCACCGGGCCCCAACTGCCCGGAGCCAGCATGTACAGCCAGCAACAAGCCAGCAGCAACCAGCAGGCCACCGACGCCAGCGTCAGCAGCAGCGTCAGCAGCAGCGTCAGCAGCACCAGCGCAGACCTGATCAGCGGTGCTGGCAGCAGTGAACAGGATCTGGCGGGAAACCAGGCCGCGGTGGCCGACGCCGGCCTGGACGGGGCGTCCGAAGACGACGGATCCTTCCTGTCCGCGCTGGTGAGCATGGGCACTGTGGTGCTCGACGCCATGCCTTGCCTCTTGGCGCTGCGGATCGCGCGCAACTTTCTCGACGTCCCCGCGGTGCGCGACTGGGTGGACGCCCTCGACATTCAGCAGGTCGGCGCCGAGATCCAGCAAGGCGCCAACGACCTGCTGAGCGCGCTGTGGCCCGTGGGCACCGGATTCGTCGTCGACGGCGCCCTGGGCGGAGATCTCGGCCTGGGCGCCGACCTGGACGGCACGGCGACCCTGGTGCGCACTGCTTCCGAAGATGTAGAAGGCCACTTCGAGGACAGCTTCACGATCGGTCTGGAAGGAGCCGGCGCTGGCGCCATGCTCAAGGATGCCTTCGGCGAGCAAGCCGCCGGACTGATGGCGAGCGCCTCGCTCGACATCTTCTGCGCGGCGAACGGCGAACTGCAAACCAGCTTTGACCTGGGCTCGCTGCTGAGCAGCGGCGCCCTGTTGATGGTCCAGAACCTGTCCACGGCCTTGGGGCCGACCGCGATCCTGGCGGTTCCCGCCACGCACATGCTCGACCAGGCCGCCGGAGACCCCTGGGAGCTCAACTATGACGTCGGGCTCGGCGGTTCCGCTAGCGCGACCGCGGCGGTGGCGCTCGAAGAGACCACCGCACCGGTGCTCGACGCGGTGATCCGCGCGCTGGGGAACAGCGCAGTGGCCGGCCCGATCTTTTCCGCCCTGGCCAGCCTGGAGGCCGGCGACCAGGTCGGCCTGCAGTTCGGCGATGCGGGCGTGGGCATCCACGGCCAGGGTGCCCTCTCGCTCATCGGCTCCATCGCGGCGCAGCTTCCGCTCATCAATGACATCCCCGGTGTGGCGGACATCGGCGCTCTGGCCCAGCAACTCGACCAGTCCAGTCAGGATGGCGGCGAGATCGAGTTCTTCTTCAGCCTGTTGCCCAGCGGCCAGACCGTGCTCCCCGACGCCCAGGGTTCGTGGATCCGCCGGTCCACCGACTCGACCGCGACCAGCACGGAAACTGGCGCCACCGCTCAGCTCACCGACGCCGTCACGATGTCCTTCGGGGACTTCGCAAGCTCCTTCAGCGGCGTTGACAGCGACGGCCTGGGCAGCATCCTCAGCGATGCCCGCACCTCGGTCTCCCAGCAGATCAGCATCCCCCTGGACGACGACGCGATGGCCCAGCACTTTCCCAACTGGCAGGAGATGGCTGCCAAGCTGCTGGGCATTCCCTTGGGACAGCAGGTCAAGAGCGAGATGGCCATCGAAGGCAGCGTGACCGCCGGCAGCGACGTCCTCTCCCAGTTGGTCTCCGCGGGCATCAGCCCACCGGCCGGCTGGTCGGGTGCGGCCGTGATGGACGCGATCGGGGGCAGCCTGATCGCGCTGTGCAGCGGTGGCCAGATTCTCGAGAGCTGGCTTCTGCCCTGGCAGGACACGCTGCAGTCCGCCGCGTCCAGCGTGTCCATCGAGCAGGCTCACGCGGTCGGCAGCCTGCGTGTTGGCGTGGGCGGGGCTGTGTCCGCCAGCATGGGGGAAGGTGCATCGGCTGAAGCCCGAGCCAACACCGGCGTCGCAGTAGACACCCCCCTGACCGACGCCGAGGCCGAACAGCTCAGCGCCGCCATGCGCCAGACTTGAAGCAGGCAGCCGGTCTGCATCCCGCGGCAGGCCCGCGTCCTGGGATAGTGTGCGCCCCATGATCGTCCTGGGCATCGCCGACAACCACGACAGCGGGGCCGCCGTGGTGATCGACCAGCGGGTGGCGGCGGCGGTGAACCAGGAACGGGTGGACCGGGTGAAGAACTCGGGGGCCTTCCCCTGGGGGGCCATCGACGCGGCCCTGGACCAGGCCGGCGTCTCGGCTCGCGATGTCGACCGGGTCGCGGTGGGCACTGGCTTCACTCCCTCGGCCCTGCTGCGGGCCCTGCCCGGTCGGCACCACGCCGCGCGGACGCAGGGGCAGTTCTCGTCGCTGCTTCACGGCTACATCGTCTACCAGTCCTTCCTGAAGGCCACCGGGCTGTTCACCCTCGAGGTCGACCTGTGCGAGGACATCCTGCGGCGGCGCCTGCGGCAGCGCCCCCTCCAGAGTGCGGCCCTGGAGATGATGGACCACCACCGCGCCCACGCCGAGGGGGCCTACCGGACCCAGGACAGCGAGGACTGCCTGGTGCTGACGGTCGACGCGATGGGGGACGGCAGCTCCGCAACGGCCAGCCGCGGTCACGGCGGCGACCTGGACCTGCTGTGGAGACAGTCGGGTCTGGCCAGCGTCAACACCTTCTACAGCCGGGTGACTGAGATCCTGGGCTTTCGCCCGAACCGTCACGAGGGCAAGATCACCGGACTGGCCGCCTACGTCGAGCCTCCCCCCGCGCTCTTGAAGCATATGCGACGCCGCATCGCCTTCCAGGCGCCGGGCTTCACGACGGTCTCGGCGCTGCGCATCGAGAAGCCCCAGGACCGCTTCTGGTCGCAGCTCGCTCGCTGGTCTCGTGAAGAAGTGGCGGCCGCCGCCCAGCGGGCCCTGGAAGAAGCGGTGGTCGCCTTCGTCGCGCACTGGATAGACCAGACGGGCTGCCCTCGCGTGGCCGTGGCGGGCGGCGTCTTCGCCAACGTCAAGCTCAACCAGCGAATCGCCGAGCTGCCCCAGCTCCAGTCGCTGTGGGTCTACCCCCATATGGGGGACGGCGGGCTGGCCGTGGGTGCGGCGCTGGCCAGCGTCGGCGCGGCGCCACGGGCCCTGCCCAGCGCCTGCCTGGGGACCCTGCCCAGCGACCGAGC
>JAADHA010000634.1 GCA_013152105.1 Oligoflexia bacterium
GTATCGACTGCGGCGCGCAGCACGTTCTCTAGCTGGCGCACGTTGCCCGGCCAGGCCCGGTCCTTCAGGTCGTCGAGGGCTTCGGCGGACAGCGCTGGAGGAGCAGCGAGCTGCAGCTCGCGCGTGGCACGCTCCAGCAGGTGCGTGGCCAGGGCGGGGATGTCCTCGCGGCGCTCTCGCAGCGGGGGCACCCGGATGATGCAGGCGGCGAGCCGGAAGTAGAGGTCGTCGCGAAAGCCCTGGCGCTGGTCGGGGCGGTCGAGGGGGCGGTGGGTTGCAGCGACGATCCGGCCGGCGAAGCGCAAGACCTGGTCCCCACCGACTCGTTCGAAGACCCCCTCCTGCAGCAGGCGCAGGAGCTTGACCTGGAGCGCGGGACTGAGCTCGCTGACTTCGTCGAGAAACAGCGTGCCGGCGCCGACCCGCTCGACGATGCCGGCCTGCCGTCGGGCCGCCCCGGTGAAGGCACCTCGTTCGTGACCGAAGAGCGTGCTCTCGGCCAGGCCCTCGACGATGGCGCCGCAGTTGAGCGCCAAGAAGGCTTCGTCGGCACGCGCGGAGAGGTGATGGAGCGCGTGGGCGATGGCCTCCTTACCGGTCCCCGTCTCGCCGAGGATGAGCGCAGGCCAGGGCATCGGTGCGAAGGCGTGGATCGCGGCGAGGGTCGGACGCATGGACTCGGCGCCGGCCACGATGCCGCGAACGGGCTGCAGTGGCTGCTGGGGGCGCGGGGGAGCGACGTGTGCGCGTCGGGCGGCCAAGAACTGCCCGACCGCCGAAGCCAGCGCGCTCAGCCCGAGGCGTGCGTCGGGGGTGAAGCGCCCGGGGTTCTCGGGATCCTCCAGCCAGAGCACGCCGCAGACACCCAGCGGGACGCAGCCGACGGCACGCAGGCTGGCCGCCTGGACACTCTCGGCCGCTCGGGGAAGCGTGCGTCCTGGGCAGCGTCGTCGGTCCAGGCAGGACGGCCGCGCGCGACGACCTGGCCGAGGATGGTGCGGGACAGCGCCGGCGGTGACTCGATGGTGGCGTCATCGCCGGCCATGGCGGCGTAGCTCGCTCGGCCCGTTGACAGGTCACCGTGCCAGGACAGCGCCCAGATGCGAGGGGCGCCGGTCCGCTCGCGGGCGAGGTCGACGACGAGCTCGAGGAGGGCTCGCTCACTCGACGCCGCGGCGAGCGCTTCGAGCTTGCCCAGCGCCCAGGCCAGGGCCGTGCTCGCGCCGGCGAGGCGCTGGAAATCGTCGCCCAGGCGGTCGGCGAGCCCGGGGTCGAGGTGCTGGAGGCGTTCGAAGCCAGCAGGCAGGGGAAGCCGGGCCATCGACGCTCCGTGGATGCGGCCATTCTTCCACGCCATCCTTGGGGTGTCAACTATTGTTTACAGGCAGGTGCCAGGCATTCTCAGTTACCATTTCTTTCCGGTGCCTGGCCGACATCAACGGTGCCGCTTCTCGGTCAGGTCGAGCTGGAGCCACAGGCCTGGGTCGCCCTCCTCCGACGACCACGGCGTGGCCTGGACGCTTGCGTGAAAGGGGACGCGCTTCCATGCCGTGGCGAGGCGCCCATTGGACGGCGTCGCTGGGGTACGGAGCCCCTTGGAGGCCGTCTGGCCGCTGCCGCCGGGGTGGGCTGCGCCCAGCACCGCACCCGTGATCAGGCCGGCGCCGCTGCCCGCCATCACCGACGCCGAGATCGGTGTCCAGTTGTTTGGATCGTAGAGGGCCACCGTGCCCAACAGCCCGCCACCGGCCGCGCCGAGGATGCCCAAGCCGTTGATCAGGGCGGTCTGTCGCCAGGTCGGCTGCCAGCCCATCGCCTCGGCCGCGCCGGTCGCCAGCAGCGCGCCGTCGCCGGCTGCCAGGCTGGCTATCCACGTGGTGTTCGGGTCTCCGCCAGCGATCTGACTTCCCCAGGCGCCGAACCAGGTCCCCCAGCCACCGCCACTGACGATCATCGTCGTCCCCTCCGGCGTGACATCGAGCGCGGGCAACAGCGCGAGCGTGGCCAGCGTCCCCGCCCCGGCGGTGGTGAGCGTGTAGCCGATGGCCTGGGAGGGCTGGACGTTTGTGCTGCGGGCGTAGGCCCCCCAGCCGACCGCCTGCCAGGTGGTCCACGACTCCAGCGCGGTCAGGAGGAGAGCGTCCTCTGTCCCGAGATCGTAGTGGGGAGCGACCAGGCCGCCGAGGATCTGGCCCGCCACGCCCGTCGCCATCATCGGCGCGACGAATGCGCGCATCGGCCCGGTCGACGACAGGCTGAGCGGGACTCCCGCCCCCAGGGCGGACCCGGCGCTCAGGCCCGCTGCCTGCAGCGCGACGCTCTTGTTGGAGGGCTGGCCGAAGGACGCCGTGGCCAGTCCCGCCGCGTAGGCATAGCCCAGGCCGATCTGGGCACCGCCCAGGGACTGTTCAGGTGTGGGATCATCGGCGAACAGAAAGGGGGACCAGGTGCCGAACCAGATGCCGTCGCCCACCATCAGCGCCCCCGACGCGGGGGTCGGCGCCTCCAGGACGCCTCGGTTGGACAGCAGCGCCAGGCCGCCCAGCCCGGCCGAGGAGATGCCCTCCACAGCGGCGTAGCGCGAACGGTCCGCTGTGCGGTCCCAGCCGGCGGCATTACCGATACCATGACCCGTGACCCAGCCCACACCCGTCGCCAGGGTGAAGTTGAGCTGGTTGCGCAGTGGTGCGGCCTGCCCCTGGGTCACGATGGCCGTCGCGATACCCGCCATGGATCCCGCCATGCCGGCGGCCCGGATCCGCTCACGATCGCCGGGGGCGCCCACGGGGATGAACGCACGGCCGATCGCGTCGCCGTAGTAGAAACCGGCCGCCGTGTCTGTGTAGAGTAGGGCGTAGCCGTCGGCTGTGATGGGCTTGAATGCTCCGATCAACAGCCCCGTGCCCAGCCCGGCGCTCGATCCGATGAAGCCGCCGGGCAGGACACCCTGCGTGGTGTGTGCGTCCTCGCTGGCCTCGGTCGCTTCGCCCATGAGCCACGCCCCCGTGGCCCCGAGATAGCCGCCGTAGATCGCACCGAAGGTGGCCAGCGGCCCCATCGGGTACTCCATGAAGGTTGGATCCGCCGCCTGGTCGGGTGGGTCCGGCAGGTCGGACTGGACGAGGACCGGCGCGGGAGCGTGGAAATCGGCGGGCTGGGCGTCTGTTGGGGTGGCGTCTGCATGGGATGGGGTGCTGAGCGCCAGCAGGGTGACGAGGAACGTGATGGACATCTTGACCTCCTGCCTCTCCCCTTTGCACGGCCCGTGCCGACCTCCGGAGATCTGCTTGGGAGGCTCATCCCCGTGGATCTCCTCGGTCGAGTGTCGCCGCTTTGAGACGGTGACCTCGGGGCGCTGTAAACGATGCGAGACGGTTGCTCGGTTTTCCGCCTGAACCCTGTCTGATGCGGTGATTGCATCGAGGTCGTGGCAGCCTGGACATCCTCATGCAAGGTGCAAGCTCAGGTCAGCCCCGACAGCCGTGTCTTTCCGGTCGCCTACCTGGGCACCGGCCCCGCGTTGGCGATGGCCCACAGGTTGAAGATGTGGAGGAAGGGCAGCAGGGTGGCGGCGACGGCGGCGAGGTGCAGGATGGTGTGCCCCAGGACCTCGCGCTCGGGCCGACGCGACAGCACGTATCCGGCGACGCCGATGGCGACGATGCCGAGCAGGGTGAACCAGGGGTAGGGGGCCGAGGGCATGACTGGCTCGGTGTTGCCCGTGTAGAAGCACGCGCCCATCGCCAGGGCGGGCCCCAGGAAGACACCGACAATGGTGCCGATGACCGCCGCCCCCAGGGCGCTGATCAGGCTCATGGTCGACAGCAACTTGACCACGGTGCGTTTCAACTCGGCCGTCTCAGACTGGCCTCTGGGGATGTCTGGTTGGTTCAAGGCTTGGGCCGCTCACTGTGGAAAGGACGGGGCGAGGTCCACAGCGTAGCGCCCGCGCCAGGGGATCGCCCGAGTGCCGCTGCTCGGAAGTCTCTGACCAGGGGGGCATGCTTCGCGTCTGCATCGACGAGAAGACGGGCAACCAGGAAGGCGGCCACCATCGGCCTGTCGGCCGCGTGCCACGTGATGAAGCCCGACGTACGCCACCAGCACCGTCAGCCCCCCGAGATCCTGAAGGCGGCCGTCTCAGGTGTCCCCGTTTCTGAAGGTTTCGAGCATTTAGGCGGACCACCGAACCAGGGAACAGGCACTTACGCCATCGAACGCGGCAACGGAGGTCGGATCGTTCAGGATCGGGCAGGGTTGACCGGCCCACCTTCAGAATTCGGGGGACCTGGACGGCGCCCGACGGCCCGAGCGGCCCGAGCAGCGCCCGCGCCAGGGGATCGCCCGAGTGCACACGCCTGAGGGTGCGTGTCCCATTAGAGTGGGCGGCATGGATGGATGTTCCCTGCCCACGCTGCGGACCTCGGTACC
>JAADHA010000653.1:0-3504 GCA_013152105.1 Oligoflexia bacterium
GGGCGCTCAGCCATGCGTCGGGGTCTCATCGCAGTGAAGCTCGATCAGGCCCAGGGCGTCGGCCAGACTCTGGAGACCGAGCAGTTGTCGCGGCGTGAGTTCAAAGTGGAAGTCCTGCTCGATGGCTTCCAGCAGGTCGAGGTGACCCAGAGAGTCCCAGCCTGGCACATCGCCGGCCCGCGTCGCCAGCGAGAGCTGATCGACCGGCGCTCGAAGCACCCTGGCGGCCAGGGCCAGCAGCCGATCTTCCAGCGAGAGAGCGGGAGACAGAGGGGTCTTTCCGGTCGCACCTCGCCCGATCGCGTCGACCACGTCGATTCGGCGAGGCAGCTTGTACTCAGAGAGCGAAGACCGCAGCCAGCTTGTGAGCACTGCTGTGTCGAGCGCTGCGGTGTCGAGCGCTGCCCCCGCGTTGAGCCGATCGGTCGAGACCGGGACGATCTCGGCGACCACTCGCTGCCCGAAGACGGCGTCGACCTCGCCAAAGACGCGGGCGTCCGCCACGTCGGGGTGGTCGAGGAGCGCCGCCGTGACCTCGCCCGGATCGACCTTGAGCCCACCGACCGACAGCATGGACTTACGACGGCCGGTGATTCGCAGCAGTCCATCCGCGCCCAGCCGCGCCATATCTCCGGTGGGGTACCAACCGTCGACCAGGGGCGAGCTGTCGTCGTCATAGGACGCCATGACGCTGGGTCCACGCAGCCACAGCTCACCGACCTGGCCCGTCGGAAGGGGCTGGCCCTGTTCGTCCACGAACAACAGCTCGCAGTCGCGCGCTCGCCCCACGCTGTCGCGCTGACGGCTGCCGTCATCAGGCCCGGCGAAACTCAGATTTCCCGTCTCGGTCAGACCGTAGACGTTCACCACAGGCTTTCCGGTCGCGTCCTCGACCCGCCGCCAGATTGACTCGTAGAGCGGCGCCGCGGTCGACACGAACATCCGAAAGTCGCGCCCGCCGAAGACCTCTCGCAGGTCTTCGCCAACCCGCAAGAGCAAGGCCAACAGGGCGGGTGTCGCGACCAGGTGGGTCGCCCGCTCCTGCCACACCGTGTCGAGGAGGGTGGGGAGAGCCCGGACCACGCGTGGTCCCACGCGAATCAAGGTGCCGCCTACGTGGTCGATGAGCAGCGGCCCCATCACCAATCCGTCGATGTGGTGCGTGGGGAGCAGGTTGAGCATCCGGTCCGATCCACCCAGCCGCAGCGCGTCCGCAAGGGTGTGGAGTTGGGCGCGCAACGCACCGTGGGTCCAGCGCACCAGTCGCGAAGGGCCGGTCGTACCCGAGGTCTGGAGCAGCAGGGCGAGCTGGTCGGCACAGACTGCCGCGGGCGCTGCCGGAGAGCGGTCAGCCAGACAGCCGGGAAAGGCGTCGATGTGCCGCTGTCGCCCCACCAGGCGCTGCCAGGCCGAGGGGCGTGCGGTCGGGTCCACCAGGTGCGTTGGGATCCCCGCGGGAACTGCCCAGCGCTGGGCGACATCGGGATCGAGGAGGAGGACCGCGGCGCGATCCAGCAGAGGTGCGACTTCCCTGGCGGTCGCCTGGGGATCCAGGGGCAGAACCGGCCGTCCAGTGCTCAAGGCGGCCAGACACGCACGGGCGAAGGCGCCGGTGGCCTGTGTGGCCAGCACCAGGGGCCCCACAGCGGCCTGGGCCAGCAGGTCCCGAGTCCGTGCGATGTCGGCGTCGAGTGTCGCAGGGGCGACAGGATCGGGACCGATGATCCTCACCAGCGGGCCTCCAGCAGTCGACGCGCGGCTATCAGATCCACCTTGCCGCCCGGAAGTCGAGGCAAGGTGGGTGTCGCTCTCCACAGGCTGGGAAGCGCATGTTCCGGGAGGCGCTGACGCAGCGCCTGCTGAACGCGAGCCAGCCAGAGTTCGCCGAGCTGGTCCCGCTCTACAACCACGCCCAGCAAGGGGGCGCGACGCGGCGGAGTCAGCTCGAAGGCGACCACCTCTGCACCACAACACTCTCGGATGTGGGCCTCGAGGTGCTCGAGCTGAACATTCTCACCCGCGGCCGTCACGAAGGTCCGATCGGCTCGGCCTTGGACATGAAGCACGCCCTGGTCGTCGATCATGCCCTTGTCACCGCTGTCCACCCACAGGCGGCCTTCGCGCGCCACCGGTCGAACACCGCTCAGGGTGTACAGCATGGGTGGATCCGGAGCCAGCAGCAGGCGCCCGAGCACACCGACCGGCACCGGTTCCTGGTGCCGATCCACGACCTGGACCGGCACCACCGGACGCCCCATGCCCGCCACCGCGGTGGATCCGGGAGTGACCGTGGCGGCGGCACAAAGCCCACCGGTCTCGGTCATGCCGTAGGTGTGGACCAGGCGCAGGCCAAGGCCGTCCGCGAAACGCTGCCGTGTTTCAGTCCCCAGGCCTCCGCCACCTGCGACCACCGTGTGCAGTGTCGCGCCGCAGAGGCCAGCGAAGCGGTGCGGAGCCAGGCTGCATATTCGCACCAGCCCCGGACCCGAGTGCAGCAAGGCGATGCGATGGGTCGCGCAGGCCGCCAGCAGCTCGGCCGGCGAGCCCTGAGGCGGCAACAGCACGGTCGTGGTGTGGGTCAGGGCTGCACCCAGCAAAGCCATGCGAACGCCGGTGACCGTGTGGATGAGGGCCGGGAGCCCTACCCGGCTGCCCGGCTCTACCGGGGCGAGGGGCTGCAAACGACGGACCCCAGCGACCAGCGCACGGTGGCTGAGGACCACGCCATGAGCTGGACCGGTCGAGCCCGATGAGAACAGGACCACGGCCTCGGCATCGGGGTCGAGCAGCGGCAGGCTGACCAGGGGATCGGCGCAGGCCAGGGCACTGCTGAAGCGCGCTTCGCGCAAGGACGGTCGTCCCACCGATCCTTGAACGCCAGTTCCAACCAGGCAGAGCGACGCGCCCACTTCCGCAGCGACCTGGTCGATCCAAGCCTGGGGCGAGCCGGGATGGAGGATGACCGGCACCAGGCCGGACAGCATCGCCCCGTAGATCACCACCAAGACCTCGATCTCGGCCTGGCCCACCACGACAAAGCGCTGGCTGGGCCTGAGCCCCTGGGCCCGTAGCCAGCCCGCCGCCCGCCGGACCAGCAAGTCCAGCTCTTCCATCGAAAAGGCGCTTTGGTCGCGGGAATCTACCAGCACCGGCCCCGAGGGCGCGGCCGCACACCAGGCAAGCCAGGCGTCGAGCACCGAATTGGCTGGGCTGGGCGGCAGTTGGTGCATGGTTCCCGACTCTGCGGGTCCACCGTCGCCCGTGGACCCCTGACAGCCCCCAATCTACTCGGGCAGACTCGGCTCGGGTACGGTTAACACCCGATCCGACAAGAAGTTCCACGGCGTCCCGGAGTCTCCCCATGAAGATCGCCAGCCTGCTGCCCCTGTCCGTTGTTCTCGGGTCCGTTGTTCTTGGGCTGCTCGGTGCCTGCGCGACCGCCGACACATGCAGCGTCGACGGCCTGTCCGCTGGCGATGTTGGGGCCACCATCGACGGCACCGA
>JAADHA010000653.1:3604-4302 GCA_013152105.1 Oligoflexia bacterium
TGATGATGTCACCGTGGCGACAGCGCTGGCGGGCGACGGCACCGTCGACGTTCCGATCGGCAACGGCAGCTTCGGCGCGCTGTATCCCAGCGGTGAATCCAGTTCCTATGCGGCCAATGACGCGGGCACCGGGGACGTGGTGCTGACCCGCAGCAATGACCAGCTCGCGGCCTGCTTCAACCTGACCCCCACGGCCGCCGACGGCACCTTGATCGATGTCCAGGGGGGCTTGCTGCTGGCGACTTGCTCGGGCGACGCTTGCAATTGACAGACGATGCCTCCAGCAGGGATCCTGAGGCATGCCCGCTTCTCCGCCCACCGCAAGCCGGGCCGACCGTGCCATCAAGCGTGACCCGCACATCGACGCGGATCTCGCCCCAGACTTGGTCGTGCCCGAGATCAGCAACCGGCTGGTCTACGCGCTGCTGCTTGGCTGGGAACGGGAACACGGCCCTCAGGCCATCGCGGCGCTCGTCGAGGGGGCTGGACTGCCCCGTGCCTACCTCCAAGACCCACAGCGCTTCGTCTCCGCAAGCTATGTCGAGGGCCTCGCACGAACCTGGGCTCGTCAGCATTACCACCTGCGCGAGCTACCGGACCACGACCACCCGCTCTTTGCGGCCTGGCAGGCCATCGGCCAACAAAGCTGGGACGGCAGAGGCGGCGGCGGCGGCGGCGCCCTGCTCAGCCTGATCCGC
>JAADHA010000560.1 GCA_013152105.1 Oligoflexia bacterium
CCTTCCGGCGACTCCAGCACGATCTGGAGCAGGATCTGCCGCGTGAGGTCGGCCTCGGTCTCCACATCGACAACCCGGATATCTTCTCCAGAGCGCACCAGGGCCGCCAGGTCCTGGAGGTTGATATAGCCGCTGGCAGCGGTGTCATAGAGGCGTCGGTTGCTGTACTTCTTGATGGTCCTCACCAGCGTCTCCCAGGCAGGCGGCCATCACCTATCTCGCCCCAGAGAAAAAAATGCGCTGCTTTGCAAAAACGCTCTTGCCGCATCGCAGCATCGCGCATACAGTCCCGGTGTCGAACGGCACCGCCTGCCGCGATGCCCGGCAACAGACCCCCAACAACAGACCCCCAACAAGCAGCGGCCCTCCACAGGCTGCATCTGGAGTCACCATGCTGTCCACGTTCTCGCGCTCCCTCCTCACCACCCAGCGCCGCCTCCTGAGCTGGCAGTTCGACCAGGCCCAGGCCACCCACAAGCAGATGGCCTCGCTGTGGACGATGTCCACCGATGGCGCACGCAAGGCAGCCGATCAGTACCTGTCGATGCAAGACGCCATGCTGCAAGGCGGCACGCTGCCTGGTGAGACACTGCCTGGTGAGACACTGCCTGGCGAAGAGGCCTGAGATGGCCGACACCGGCCCCGACTTCCAGCGCCTCGGCGACGATCTCTACCGCCACTGGGAGTCCGCGATGAGCACCTGGTGGGATCAGGTGCTGGAGTCCGACGACGTGCTGCGGGCGACCGGCCAGAACCTGTCCGCGATGGCCAGCGCCCGCAAGTCCTACGAAGAAGGCGTGGACCAGGGGCTCAAGCGCCTGCATCTGCCGACCCGACAGGACCTGATCCAGGTGACACGCATCGCCACCCTGCTGGAGGAACGCCTGCTCCAGCTCGAGGATCGCCTGCTGCGAATGGACGATGGCGTCACGCAGCTTCAGGAACACATCGTGGTGCTGGAGCGCGAGACGGTCCAGGCCCGGATCGAGGCGGCCGAGGCTCGGATCGAGCTTCGCGAGGGCCTGGCGAAGATCACGGCTCGCCTGGACGCGCTGGAACCGGCTTCCGCTCCCAAGAAGCGCGGCCAGCGACGCGCCCCGGCCCGCTCAGGCACCAAGGCCCGCTCGGCCAGCAAGGCTCGGGCAGCGACAGCGGCAGAGGAATAGATGGCACCGAAGCTCCATACCGCCACGGCCCCAGTCGCCGAGGCCCTGCGGCGCGCCCAGGTGCTCACCTCCTTCCTGGCCAGTCGCCCGGTGGCCCGCGCCCGAACCGGCCAGACCCCGCACCGGGTGATCCACCGCCAGAATGGCGCCGCCCTGCGCTACTTCCCGCCGTCGGGAGCGCGCGTTCGCCCGCCCCTCTTCATCTGCATGCCGCTGATCAACACCTGGACCATCTTCGACCTGGTGCCGGGGCGCAGCGTCGTAGAAGCGCTGGTACAAGCAGGCGTGCCGGTCTACCTGCTGGACTGGGGCCGGCCCACCACCGCGGACCGAGAGGTCACGCTCCAGGATCTGGTCGACGGCGTGTTGCCCCGCGCGCTGGATCGAGCCCTGCGGCACGCGCGCCAGCACCACGGCTCGCAGACCCTCGACGCCCTGGGCTACTGCGTCGGTGGGACCTTCCTGGCGATCAGCCTGGCCCGACAGCCCGGCCCTGTGCGCCGCATCGCCCTGCTCGCCGCGCCGATCGACTTCCACGCCTCGGGCCGCCTGAGCCGGTGGGCGCGGCCTGACCGCTTTCCCCTGGACGATCTGGTGGACGGGCTGGGCAACTTCCCCCGCGACCTGATGCGAGCCAGCTTTCAGGCCCTGCGCCCCACAGGCCAGATCGCGAAGTACAAGACGCTGTGGGACCGGGCGGCCGATCCCGAATTCAGAAAGCTCTGGGCAGCGATCGAGCACTGGAACGCCGACAACGTGGACTTTCCAGGTGAAGCCTACCGATCCTATGTGCGGGGATGCTACTTCGACAACGCGCTAATGAAGGGTGGGTGGACGCTGGCCGGCCGGGCCGTGGACCTCAAGAAGGGCGCGCTTTCCGCCCTGGCCATCGCCGCCGAGCAGGATCACATCTGCCCTTCGGTGGCTGCCTTTGGCTTGAAGCAGGCATGGGGAGGCCCGGTCCGCACCACGACCCTGCGCGGTGGTCACGTGGGCGTCTGCCTGGGACAGGCGCTGCCCCGGACGATCCTCTCCTGGCTCGACGAGGCGCGACCGTGAACCTTTGCCCACCCGTCGACCCCTTCGCCGCCTGGCGCCCACTCCTGGCCGGCCTGCCTGGCCTGGACGAAGCGGACCGGATCCGCCGAGGCGCGGCCGTGCTGGCGGCCATGCCACGGCCACCGGTCGGCCTCACAGAACACCAGGTGATCCACCGCCAGAACAAGCTGGCGGTCCGCTACTACGCGCCCGCGCCCAGCACGGACCACGACGGGCCGCCCGTGGTCGTCGTCCCCTCGATGATCAACCGGGCCACGATCTGCGACCTGGAGCCGGACCGCTCGCTGGTCGGGGCCTTGTCCCAGGCGGGGCACCCCACCTACCTGGTCGACTGGGGGGTACCGGGTCCCGAGGACGCCCACGACGATGTCGGGCACGTGCTTCTGACCTTGCTGCAACGCAGCATCGACCGGATCCAGCGGCACGACTCGCGGCAGCGGCACGACTCGCGGCAGCGACACGGCTCGCGGCGGCGCCCGGTCACCTTGCTGGGCTACTGCCAGGGCGGCACGCTGGCCGCGGCCTACGCGGCGCTGCGCCCCGATGATGTCGGTGGGCTCATCGCGCTGAACGCACCGGTTCGTTTCTCGGAGGGCGGGCGTTTCGCGGACTTCGCCGCCGCCGCCCACCTCGACCTGGACACCACCATCGACGACGACGGGCTGGTGCCGGTCGAGCTGATGGCCGCGGCCTTCAAGCTGCTCGACCCGGTCGGTTCGTGGACCCGCTTCCTGGCGATCGACGCCGCAGCCACGGCCGCCGCCGCCGGTCAACCGCGGCGTCTGGCGCGGGTCCTGGCTCGCGAGCGCTGGCTGGAAGAGAATGTGCCCATGCCTGGTCGCTTCGCCCGAGAGTTCATCCGCGCCACCTACCAGGAGGATCGCCTGCTCGACGGCACCTGGATGGTTCGTGCTCAGAACGTCGATCTGTCCGCCATCACCTGCCCGGTCCTGGTCCTTGCCTGCCGCCGGGACTTCATCGCCCCACCTGCCGCCTGCCAGCCCCTGGCCGACGCGGTCGGCAGCCGAGACGTCCAGCGCGAGCTGCTGGACACCGGCCACATCGGGGTGGTCGTCGGGTCCTTCGGGCCGCGGGTCTTCTACCCCCTGGTGGATGGCTGGCTACGCACGCACCTCGACGAGAGCCCCACATGAGCGCAGCTCCATCGCCCGCACAGACATCGGACTGGCTGGCCGCCTGGGCGCGCTTCTCGCCCCAGGCTGACGCGATCCTGGACGTCGGCACCGGGCAGCGCTGGACCTATCGGGACCTGCACGC
>JAADHA010000487.1 GCA_013152105.1 Oligoflexia bacterium
CCAGGCGAGGGCGCGCACACCGGCGTCTTCAACCGCGATCCAACTGGCCACCAGCGGTCCCGCGTCGACCGCCGCGTCCTCGAACAGCCAGGGCAGAGGCCAAGAGAGCGAGGGAGCACCAGCCTGAGCGAAGCGGATCTCCGCCAGGTCGGCAGCCCGGATGTCGGCCGGTGCGGCCAGGAGCTGACTGAACGCTGCCCGAATGGGCCCGTCGGAGATCCGACTCAGCTCGGCCACCGAGGACAGGGCCTCGACCCGCCGCCGTGGAACCATGGCTTGGCACAGGGCGATCCGCAGCACATGAGCCGCCAGGCGCTGGCGCGGCTCTCGTGGCATCGAGCGGGCTTCCTGCAGGCAGGTGACCAGGGTGCGTGGCACGCCGGCGTCGTAGCGCCCCGGCCGACGAGCGTCGGCGTCCAAGGCACGGAGCAGGGGCAGGGCCACGTCGTCGCGAGAGTCCAGGTCGCAAGCCAGGGCCAGGGCGAAGGCCATGACCAGGGTTCGGCGCGGCTGGTAGGTGTGGGCCTGCAGCACGGCCCGCAGGCGAGGAGACTGGAGCACCGCGCGGGCCGCCAGGAACTCGGCGATGGTGGCGTGGTGGAAGCGCCACAGGCCGTCGACAACGTGCAGCAGGGCGGAGTCCTCGCCGAGCTGCACCAAGCGCAGGCGGGCCGCGGCGCGGGCATCGGCGGCGTCGGCCTCACGCGTGTCGACCTCGACCAGAAAGTCCAGCAGCTCGTCCTCGGTCAGGCCACCCACGCCCAGCTCGACCAACCTCCAGCCCAGGGGAGCGACCACCCGCAGCACGTCAGCCCGGTTCAGGCGCCGCCCCGCGCTGGCGGTGCGCACCCGCTGCCAGGACACGATCAGCATCTCGACCAGCTTGGCGTAGAGTTCAGCGCGCTGCTTTGGCAGGCCGCGACCCAGGTCCGCCAGGACGGTCAGGAAGGTCAAGAGCAGCGGATTCTGGCGAAAACGCACGAAGTCGGGGTGGGTCAGGATCTGGCGCCGGATCCCGCGCAGCACCGCCGGCATGGGCTGGTCGGCCGACAACCCCCGACGAGCCCGCAAGAAGCCCTCGACCAAGGCGCGCGCCGCCCGCTCATCCAAGGGTGCCAGGCGCAACAGGCCGATCTGGCGCAGGCGATCCGCCAATAGATCGTCCACGACGTGGTCGCGACTGGCCAGCAGGCAGGTCGCACCTGGGTGGTCGTGGCAGAGCGCCAGCGCGTCGTCGACCAGCCGCCGTCGGGCGCCCCGACCCGGAACCTCGTCGACCCCATCCAAGAGCACATCGATCCGGTAAAGGTGCGCGACGAGGGGGACCGAGGCGAGCCCAAGGAGCCGCCCGACGTGGCCCTCCAGCCATTCGAGCAGCGGCAGCTCGCGCTCGCGGGACTGGGCCGCCCAAGATGAGAGAGGCGCGTAGATCCGCAGCCGGTCCGGGGAAGGCTGGCAGGCGAGCTGGCGCAGGAAGACCGACTTGCCCGCGCCGGGCTCAGCCAGCAGCAGACGCACCCGCTTCGAGTCGGGCGAGCCCGCCGAGAAGGGCACAAGCTGGCGCTGCTGGAAGACCCGCGGCAAGGCGACCGCGACGACATCGGCGAGGTGGGGCACCATGCCGGACAGGTCCAGCTCGGCGAAGCGCCGCTGATGGACCCGCAGCACCTGGGAGGCCAGGCTTGGCCAGTCCATGTCCTGGTCGGCGTCCAGGTCGACCACCAGGTCGAAGGTCGCGGTCAGGTCGGGTGCCATGCCACGCAGAAAGCGCGCCGCGGCGCCGCTGGGACAGACGAAGATCAACCCGTCGAGGTGCCGCAGCAGGCTGTCCCGGCTGGTGTTCATGGCCCGCAAGCGCTCGGCCATATCCGGTGTGAGATCCACCGCCAGCACCTGGACCGGGCCGTCCAGACCCGCGGCAAGCTCGGCCGCCACCTGGGGCGCAGTGGGGACGGCCGGACCCGCGGGCGGGAGCTGGACCAAGGCCAGAACCGCCCGCGTCTGGAGCGTCTGTTCTTCCCGCAAGCGGGCCAGCACCTGGGTCTTGGTGGCCTTCACCGGCCAGCCTTGGCCCGGTGCTCCAGGTAGGGCACAAGCAGCTCGTTCGGCCGATACCAGACGCTGTCGTTCTGGTAGCAGACGATGGCGTTCTGGAAGACCATATCGTCCAGCTCACGCGCTGGCCGCTCGCCGTCCTCCAGCACCCCCGCCAGCACATCCCAGCGCGACGCGTCCAGGGTGATCTCCATCGTGTGGCGACGCTCCCGAATCGCCAGCTCCAGGTCAGCCTGGATGGCGAGCGCACGACCATCGCGAAGCGCGGCCTTGCCGGTGTCCCGCACCAGGGTCAAGAACTCGCGCACGATGCCCGAGGACCAGCGCGCCGCTTCGTTGACGAACTTCGGAGGCACCAGGGGATCTCCCAGGCCCGCCTCCTTCCAGCGGCAGTCGAAGAGCTTGGAGAGCAGCTCGACCCCGGCCGGCCGGGCCGCACCCTGGCGGTCGACGACCGGGATGTTGTGGACGGTCAGGGGATCGAAGCCACCGGGAGTCAAGAGCGCGGCGAAACGACCGTCGACCTGGAGTTGCATCGGCCCGCTGATCACCAGGGCGGCGGGCAGGCCCGTGAGCAGGTCGGCTTCATCCAGGGCGGCGAAGACGGCGTCGGCGGTGGGTCGTTTGTCCAGGCCATCGAGGAGGAGAACGGCGCCACGACCCGCCGCCTGGGCCAGCGAGCTGAGCTCCAGGCGCAGCGCGCCGATCAGCGAGTCGAGCATGGTGCGCGTGGGCTTCGCGGCCTGGGCGGCCCGGGCTGCGCTGCCCAGAAGCTCAGTCGCCGGCTTGAGGGTGGTGGCCGCCGCGGTCGCCACCAGGCCCTGCGGACCCAGCCAAGGACCGACCACCCGCACGACATCCAGCAGGCCGTCCAGCAGCTCGGTCCCGACGCCGATCGACATCAAGGCCGCCGGCAGCGGGTCGCCTGAGGGCGCCTTGCCACCCCAATCCAGTCGCGCCGCCCGAGCGGCGGCCGCCACCACCGGCAACCAGGCGACCGTCGTCGCTCCCTCGGGCAGGCCATCGCCGATGTCGACCAGGATCGGCACCAGGGCCGCGCCATCGGCCGAGAGCCGGTGCATCACCTGGCGCAGCTCGGTCGACTTGCCGCTGCCCCGCGCACCCACCAAGGCGATCCGAGCCCTGGACTCGCCCTCTTCGAGTGCTTCAACGATGCGAGCCGCGGGACTGCCGTCGCGGCGCACATAGAGCGCGGCGCACTCCTGCGGGCTCAGCTCCCGGTAGGGGTCGAAGGCAGCGACGAAGCGGCGGCGCCAGGCGAGGTCGCGAGACATGGCGGGTCCTTGGGGAGCGAGGCAGACAGGAGCAGACCGGAGCAAACCGGCAGGAGCAGGCTCGCACGCGGCAGCGAGTGTATCCAACGGGCCCGAGCCCCGACGGGAGAGGCGCGCCAACAGGGCACGCGCCACGAGGCTTCTTG
>JAADHA010000389.1 GCA_013152105.1 Oligoflexia bacterium
CGGGTGGCCCACCCGCCAAGGACGGTTCGCAGGCCGCGCCGGCCAAGGGCGCGCCGGGTGGCGCGATGCCGGATGAGCCGGACCAGGCTGCTGGGCCGGCCGGCGGCGCGGAACCTGACGGCAGCCAATAGCCGGATCCAGCAGCCGGCCCGCCTTCTCCGGCCGAGCCCACCCGAGCCTGAAGCCCCTGCAAGCGACGGGACCCGCGGAGCATGCACGATCCCCCTCGCGGTGAGGTGAGGGCCCCTTCAAAGCGCCGTCCGAGCCGCGCACCGACGATGTCAGGACTGCCCGCGGTACGTCGGGGCACGGCTCGATGACGCAGTCCGGCACCGGTCAAATCTCCGAACAGTCTTGGAGCGTCTCGTACGGTGCCCCTCCCCCACATCGGCTGCGACACGCGGCCCTGGGACGCCGGACCGCCCCCACCCTGCCGCCTGATGGGCGGCGGGCGCCTTCGGCGCCTGCTTGGGAGACCAGACTGTACCGATTTCGGCCCGAAATTGATCGGTGCCACGCATGGAAACCTGGTTGACTGCCAGCAGCACCGCATCAATGGAGAAACGGGAACGCGGGCCGGGTGGTTGGTCCATGGTATCTTCGGACTTCTTGGCGCGGTCGGTGCGGATGACGCTTCCTTTGGTACGACCAACTCGAGGTACATTACGGCCGGATGCCTGTCGGACGGCAGCGACGGCCCGGGCGAAGCCCCGATGGACTTCGGTGCGGACCCCGTCTATGGGCGTACCGGCCGTTTCAGTGGTCGTCACAACTTTGGAGCTGACCCGTGGACCTGACCCCTGTGCAAACCGAGTCCAGATCGCGCCGCATCGGCCTTGTCGTGGCCGCTTGCCTTCTGGTCAGCCTGGCGCTTGCCGGGCGGGCGATCGCCAAGTGCGCGAACTATTCAGTCCAGCTTCATCCGATCGCGGCGGTGGACCAGGCGGATACTTGTGTCACCATCCCCTGCCGGGTTTCAGTCAACCTGGCCTCGGACGGGACGCTCTGGGACATCGCGGTGCTCGATCCGGACGGACGCTTGCGGATTATCTACCTTCGCGAGCTTGACCAGTGAGCCGCCCTCGCCTGGCCCGCGCCGTGGTGACCGCCGCGCTCGTTGTGGGCGCCTTGTCGCAGACGGGCTGCTGGCGGGAATGCCAGAAGCAGAAGCCACTACAGGATCGCGTCTACGAAAGTTTCAGCTCACTCGGCGATCTGAACCCGCAGGATGTCATGGTGGTCACGGTCCTGGACGGGGTGGTCAGCATCAAGTGGACGCTCGAGGACGGGTCGACGCGGACGGTCGACTACACGCCAGCGCCTCTTTCGCTCGAAGGCCAGACCCACGACTGGACGTGGTGGCAGGACACGGGAGTCAGCCGAACTCAGGACACGTCGACCGAGTCGGTCCCCGCGGCGTCGTTCGCCGCTTCCAGCCCATCAACAGGGTCGGCTTCTTCGCCTCGGCCGCGCGCCCGCAAGTAGCCCAGCGCGCTGCGCGCCATCGCCCCCGCGATCAGCCAGGGGGTCACGGCGGCGGGTGGGGTCAGGGTGCCGGCCTTCCAGTGGACCAGGGCTTGCCGGCGGCGGATCTTCCCAGAGCTGGTGCGCGGCAGGGTCCCCGGCGCCAGCAGTACCACCAGGGACGGGTCCAAGCCGGTGGTGGTCCGCACCGCGCGGCGGCAGTCCTCGGCCAGCTCGGCGCGCTGGGTGCGGTACTCGACGAAGACGATCAGGGTCTCGCCGTCGTCGTTCTGTTCGCTGACCGCGGCCGAACAGCCGGCTCGGACGCCGTCGACATCATCGAGCGCGCTCTCGATGTCGTGGGGGCTGTGCCGGGTGTCGCCCAGGACGATGGCATCCTCGGCGCGGCCGGTGACGTAGAGGTCCCCCTGGTAGATGAAGCCCAGGTCGTTGGTGTCCAACCAACCATCGACGATGGGTTGGTCGCGCTGGTCCAGGTAGCCACGCATCAGGCTGGGACCGTGGACCCACAGCCGCCCGACGCGCTGTGTGGGCAGCATTTCGCCGTGGGAACCCCGGATCTCGACACCGTAGCCCATCAAGGGCCGCCCGACACTGGCCAGCTCGATGGTGCGGGGGTCAGCGTGCGGTAGCGGGCCGCCCACACCCAGCCGGCGTGTGATCTCACGCGCCCGGCCGCGGGCCAGCGCCCCGCGTGAGAAGGTGCGGGCCCGGAAGGGTTGACGCGGGTCACCACAGGTGACGGCCAGCGACGCTTCGGACAAGCCATAGGTGGGGGTCAAGGCGCTGGCGGCCAGCCCAAAAGACGCGAAACGGTCGTGGAAGCGGCGCAGAACGCGAGGACTCACCGGTTCGGCCCCGCTCAGCGCGAAGCGCCAGGAGCTGAGGTCGACCCCGTCCAGGTCTTCGTCCTTGATGCGCTCGACGCAGAGGGCGTAGGCAAAGTTCGGGGCAGAGGCCAGGGTGCCCCGGTGGCGGCTGATGGCGCGTAGCCACAGCGCGGGTCGCTGCAAGAAGTCGTCGGGAGAGAGCAGGGTCAGCGGACCGGGTCGGCGCAGGGCGACGAAGAGGCAGCCGATGAGGCCCATATCGTGGTGCAGGGGCAGCCAGGAGACGCACGCCGGTTGGTAGGGATGACCGTCTGGATCGCGCGCGTTGAGCGGCATGAAGTCCAGGATGGCGTCGGTGTTCGCCAGGATCTGGCGGTGGCTCAGTCCGACGGGTTTTGGCGGGTGCGTGGCCCCCGAGGTGAACTGAACCATCGCCAGGTCGTCGTCGTTGACGGCCAGGGCGGCGGCGGGGGCGTGCCGATGGAGCGACTCGGCTGCGAGCACCCCCAGGCGCGGGGTGCAGCGGCCCACGGTCTCACCCAGGACCCGACGACAGCGGCTGTCGGCGATCACGGCCGAGGCGCCGCAGGCCCGAATCATCGCTGACGTGCGGGTGTGCCACTCGGCCAGGCGGCCCAGTCGCAGGGGCGGGCTGAGCGGAGCCGGTACGGCGCCGGCCGCCAGGACCCCGAAAAAGGCGTCCAAGAAGATCGGGTCGGTCGGCAGGACCAGGGCTACGCGGTCACCCGGATGGACACCTGCGTCGCGAAGAGCCGCGCCGGAGCGCAAGGCGCGGTCGAGGATCTCGGCCCACGGCAACCAGATTTCGCGTTCCTTTCGGTCCGCGAAGCGTACGCCATCTGTGTGGGTTGCCAGATCGGCTGCCCGCTGCACGCACTCGAAGAGCGTCGCCGGCAGCGCGGGGTTGGGAAGCGCGGCCTGCGGCGGGATCGTGTGCGGGCCGACGTAGAGATCGAGCACCCTTGTCCCAGTTGATTTGGAGAGGCTGGGAGATGCCGAACTTCTTGGAGAGTGGCGCATCGTCCTCCCGGGTCTTCTCTGTAGCCGGTGGACGCGGTCCGCGCAGCCGATCATTTCGTCAGCATTCGTCGCAGGGCACCGATCAAACCGCGGCCTTCCAGAGGACACTCTGGGGTACAAGTTCACGCCAGGCCAGGC
>JAADHA010000511.1 GCA_013152105.1 Oligoflexia bacterium
GCATAGCCATGCCGACGGGGTTCCCTTCGACTCGCAATCGCCTCGATCTGGGCGGGGGCAGCACCATGCCCTGCCCATGCCGAAGCCCACTACTCACCCAGCCAGCCGCCCAGCGCTTCGAGATCCAGGGCCGTCCACAGTGCCGCCAGGGGCCCCAGACTGTGAGGCGAGGCAGGGTCGCCCACGACCTCTACCGACCGCACGGCGAGGCCGTCACTGCCCGCCGGTTCGGCCCGGACCGTGAAGACCACCGGCTGGGGCGATGCCTGTTGGTTGTTTACCAGCGCGCCGGACACCGGCACGCCCGGGACCTCGAGCGGCAGTTCGAAGAAGGACACGTCGGCGATCGCCTGGCGCAGCCGCGCATGGCCCTGGGCCGAGATGCGCTGAAGACCGGGCTCCCACTTGCTCAGCGGCTGTTGCTCTTGCTGGTCCTGGCCTGGCACCGTGACCAGCAGCCGACCGTCATCGCTGATCCGGTAGACCACGCCCGAGCGCAGCAGGGCGACCTGCAGCCAGCAGTCGGCCGGCAGTGCCGGGGCAGAGGCATAGGCGGAGGTAGAGGCAGAGGCGGACACGAGCGACTCCCTGGGCGAGACCGACGCGGGCTGTGGTGCTGCGGGGGGGCGCAGGACTGGATCGGGCCCGGACGCGCCTGAGACCGAGCCCGCGCCACAGGCCAAGGCGGCCAGCAGCATGCATAGGCCTAGAGCGACCACGTTTCCATCGAAGTGATCTCCTTGAGAGCCTCAAGGAAGGTGCTGTAGTGCCAGCGCTCAACGGTCGAGCCGTTGCTCATGATACTGTCCGTCCGGCCACGCTTGATCTCCACGCCTGCCTGGTCCGCGAGAAGGGTCTTGTAGGAAGCAGCGACATCGGTTCCAGCCGCACCGTACTCGTCGCCCAGGCCAAGCATATGACCGGTCTCGTGGACGGCCGGGTCCTGGGTCTGGTGGGTGCCGACGCGCACGTCTACGCGACACCAATCCTGGTCCACCGTGGCGTTCTGCTCGCCCTTGTTCCGCTGGAAGAGGCGGTCTGCTCCGACGCCCGCTCCCGTCAGCTCGGCCTTCACGGCGTCGTTGCGTTCGCGAGCCAGGTCCATGTTATGGATGGCGCCTTCCGTCGCGTCCACGCCTTGGGGGTGGTCCAAGCTGGCGTGGCCGGTCAGGGTGGCGTTGGTCGTTGCGGTGGCGACGAGTTGATCCTTGGCAGGGCTGAGCTCGGCCTTGGCTGCTGCATTCAGCGCGGTGGAGCCCTTGCTGAAATGCACCGCGAGCGATCCTGCGCCCCAGTCCAGCTTGGCCTCGTCCCGCATGTCGTTGCTGTCCAGCGCCACATTGCCGTAGTTCGGCACCGTGCCCGAGGCGTCAGGCGGGTTGGGCAGGCACAAGTTCGAGCCCGGCGTCGGGTCATGGTTGGTGCCTGGCGTACACACCGAACTCTGCACCATGTCAGCATCCGTCGGGTACTTCTCGACGTGCAACACGAAGTGTGGGTCAGCGTCGGACTGCCTGACCTCGACCGCACAGCCTACCGAGATCTGGTCCCAGCCCTCTTGGGTCGAGCTGAAGCGATATTGCTGGCTCCAGGTTGACACCACGTCCGCCATATAGCGGGTCCGCCAGTCCTGTTTCTCGTCGTCCGTCCACTGGAACTCCTCTGGCCGGAAGCCGGCCGGAACCTGGCTTGGATCGCCCGCGATAAAGTCAAAGCTGACCTTGAGTTCGACCCGCATGGCCAGGGTGCTGGCGTCAAAGTACACGTCGAACATGCCACCGCTAGACGGATGGTGGTCCAACAGCGGTGCGAAGGTCGTCGCGCGAAATTCCTCGATCTCCTCTTCGGGTGTCGAGTCAGCCATCGCATCACCGATCAAGCCGCCGATCACCGCGCCCGGGAGGCCACCCAGCAAGCCTCCTACAACCGCGCCAGTCAGCCAATCCCCCTGCACTTCTCCGGTCGCCACCTGACTGATCTGTACGTCCTGTCCCGCCGCGACCTGTCGACCCGCCTGCGCCGCCTCACGCTCGGCCGAGTCGCCCGGCCGGCTGGTACCCCGCCCGCTGCCAGGTCCCTGCTGCACCACATGCGCCACCTCGTGCGCCGCTTGCTCCAGGCTTGGACTGACATCTGCGAACAGCAACAGGTCCGACCCGATCGCCATCGCGTCCGCCTGCAGGGCCTCCATGTCCGAGCCCAGACCCGTCACGGCCTGGACCCCTGCCAGATCCTGACCCAGGCGCTGCTCCAGTTCGTGGCGGTGAGGAAGCGGGCCCGCCTGTTGCAGCAAGGCCGCCCGAGCGGCGTTGGAGTTGGTGGGAGGTCGCCCTCCGCGCGACATACGGCCGAGCATGTCCGCATTGCTGCGGCTTCGACCTGCTGGCTGTTGCCATCCTGCCCCAGCGGAAGTACCAAGCTGGGGTTCTCGACTGACGTGTCCTTGCTGTTCCGCCATGACCGGTCTCCTTGTGGATGGGTGCGATGCACCGGATCGCAGGTCCATTGTAGAGCCAGCAATCGCGGGTGACCGGGGTGGCAGTGTGAACTTGTGTGAGTGTCTCTTCCTGCACGCTCAGTCGGCGTTGCGGTCGATCACGGGCGCTTCATCAAGGAGTCGCCGTCCTGTCCCGCACCGCCGTGCCCGAGGCGACCCGTCGCCTGGCCAGACGCACCGACCAAGCCCGCTGGGCGAAGCACAGCGCCAGACTACGCTCCGGCGACCTGGGCGTAGTGGACCAGGACCCGCTCCACCACGCGGTCCCAGGCCAACTCCGCGGCGACCGCCTGGCCCCCCTGCGCCAAGCGTCGCTGTTCGGCCGAGTCGCCCAGCAGCTTCGCCAGCAGCCGGGCGAGGCCCTGGGGCTTCTCGGAACCCGAGTCGCCCCCGAAGAACAGCGCTGATCGGCCATCCTCCAAGAAACCCGTGGTGGCGACCTCGGGGTGCTCCAGTAGGACCAGGGCACAGCCCAGGGCCGCCGCTTCCAGGGCGGACTTGCCCATGCCCTCGCGCCGCGAGGTCTGCACCAAGATCCCCGCCGTGGCCAACAAGCGGTGCAGCTCGGCGCGCTGCTGTATGAAGCCGTGCCAGTGGACGCGATCGCCCAGGCCCAGCCGCGCGGCGGCCTGCTTCCAGGCATCCAGGCAGGGGCCGTCTCCCACCACGTCCAAGCTCCAGTCCCGGTCACCCCACAAGGCCAGCGCGCTGAGCAGGAGCGGCAGGTTCTTGGACTCGATGGCGCGGCCGCACCAAGCCAGCCTGCGGGGGTCGCGAGGCGGCACCGGATCGGGGCGGCTCACGTCGATCCCCGAGGGGATCATGCGAACGGTCGCGTCCGGGCAGAGCGCCCGCAACCGCCCAGCGGTGAGCGACGAGTGGGCGATGTGGAAGCCACAACCGGTCGCGGCCTGGCGCTCGATGCGCTGGCCCACTCGTCCGGCTGGCCCCAGGTACTGCCGCCAGTAGTCCCCCCAGACCTCGAACCAGGTTGT
>JAADHA010000596.1 GCA_013152105.1 Oligoflexia bacterium
ACCCCAGACCTGAGCCCGCGATGACCGACCTCGGCCTTGACAAGCCTGCAGCCAGCCACCCAGACCTTGAACCCGAAGAGCCCGGTGCTGACCCGCTGCTGCTCGACGCTGAGGCGCTCGCAGCCTTGGCCAGCCAGGCCGTCGTACGGCGAGGTTTCGCCTACTTCCGCGAGGAGCGGGTGATGGACCTGGGCTTCGAGCAGGGCCTGCGGCTGTGGGCAACGGTCGAGGGCAGCCAGCAGACGCCCTACCAGCTCGAGATCTGGTTGGACGAGGATCGCGAGATCTGTCTGGAGTGCGGCTGTCCCTACGACAATGAGCCAGTCTGCAAGCACGCCGTCGCCGCCTTGATCGCCTACGCATCGCGACAGCCTGTGTCCGACACAGTCGTCGCCTCGGCGGCGGACGAAGCCGTCGCCGACCGCGGTCAGCGCGGCCGAACTGAAGTACAGGTCCACCACGTCGATGGGGATCGTTGGTGCGGCACCTGGCAGGCCAGCTCACTGTCGGGCAGCAGCGGCGGCCCGTACCAGGTCGATCTGCGGACGGTTGGTGATCGCCTGAACACCTGCACCTGCCCCGACTTTGCGACCAACCGCCTGGGGACCTGCAAGCACATCGAGGCGGTTCGACACCACCTGCGGGTCCGAGCACCCAAGAAGTTCCAGCGCCTGGCCACCCAGGGCTTGGATCGACCCCTGGTTCATGTCGACTGGCAAGGCCCCGATGCACCAGCCATCCGCCTGCGCACGCCCACTGGTTGGCGCTCCGACGCCGCGCTGACACAACACTTCGACCCCGTGACCGGGGTCTTCCGGGGCCGGATCCCCGAGGACCTGCCTGTGCTGACCGAGCTCTCCAGCAAGGGGCTGCGGGTCGGCACGGACGTCGCCGAGTTTGCCAGCCACCTGGCTGCTGACGCCGCCCAAGCCGAGCGTTCCCGACGAATCCAGGCCGCCCTGGAGCGAACGGGGGGTCACCTCGACGGCGTGGACGCCAGACTCTACCCCTACCAGGTCGCCGGGGTCGCGTTCCTGGCCGGACGCGGTCGGGCGATGCTGGCCGACGATATGGGCCTGGGAAAGACCTTGCAGGCCATCGCCGCGACCACGGTCTTGCAGGCCGAAGAGGGAGTACGTCGAACGCTGATCGTCTGTCCGGCCTCGCTCAAGTACCAGTGGGCTCGAGAGATCCAGCGCTTCACGGGCCAGGACACCGTGGTGGTCCAAGGCTCGCGCCAGCAGCGCGCCACGCTCTATGGCCTGCAAGCCACCTTCACGGTGGTGAACTACGAGCTGGTCCTGCGGGACCACCCGGCCATCCAGCGCAGACTTTCGCCTGACCTGTTGATCCTCGATGAAGCGCAGCGCATCAAGAACTGGCGCACGAAGACGGCCGCGGCGGTCAAGGCCCTGGACACCCGCTTTGCCTTTGTCCTGACGGGCACGCCGCTGGAGAATCGCCTCGAGGATCTGTACAGCTTGATGCAGGTGGTGGACCCACGGGTACTCGGGCCACTCTGGAGCTTCATGTTGGAGTTTCACGTCTCCGACCCTACCGGGCGAGTGCTGGGCTACCGCAACCTCAGCGAGCTGCGCACCCGGCTGTCCACGGCAATGCTGCGGCGGGACCGTCGCCTGATCGCCGACCAGCTCCCCGCTCGCATCAATCACCGCCTGGATGTGAAGCTGGACAAGAAGCAGCGCGAGCTTCACGACGACGCATGGAGCGCCGCCGCGCGCCTGGCCTGCATCATGAAGCGCCGCCCGCTCACACCGTCCGAGTCTCACCGGATGATGGCTGCTTTGCAGCGCGCGCGGATGGCCTGCGATGCCGCGGGTCTGGTCGACAAAGAGACCAAGGGCAGCCCCAAGCTGGATGAGCTGAAGGAACTCCTGTCCGAGCTGTGCGTGGACGGTGACCACAAGGTCGTCGTCTTCACCGAGTGGGAGCGCATGAGCCGCAAGGCCATGGATGTAGCCACAGGCCTGGGCCTGGGCGTGATCCGCCTGCACGGGGGGGTCGACACCAAGAAGCGGGGGGGCCTCATCGACCGCTTCGAGAAGGATCCCCTGGCCCGCGTCTTCATCTCCACAGACGCTGGCTCTACGGGCCTCAACCTTCAGTGCGCGACGGCCCTGGTGAACCTGGACCTGCCGTGGAATCCAGCGGTGCTGGATCAGCGCATTGCGCGCATCCACCGGCTGGGACAATCCCAAAGCGTGCAGGTCTTCGTCCTGGTGGCCAAAGACTCCTACGAGGAACGGGTCGCGGGCCTGGTGGCCGGAAAGCGGCGGCTCTTCGACAACGCCGTCGATCCCCAGGGGGTCGAGGACGCCGTCGGCCTGTCCCGAAGGGCGGTGGAGATGGCGGCCGAGCTGTTGGGCAGCGACGGCCAGGCGCAGGATGACGAGGTCGAAGAGAGTGGGCCGGAAACGTCATCTGTCACGGACGAATGGCCTCAAGCGCTGCCAGTCGAGCCAACAGGTCCGGCGCCAGCCATTCCCGAGAGCCCCACCCGCTCGATTCCACCGGACCGGGACCTGTCGGCGCTGGTCTCCCGGCTGGGACTGATGCTGCCTGGGCGCATCGAGCGGATCGTGGCGCGAGAGGGCGGACTCATCGTCGTGATCGACCGCGTGGACGAAGCCAGCGAGGCCGTCGCCAAGGACCTGCGCGTCGAGTTCTCACTGGTCATCATCGACGGTCGAACCTGGGCCGGGCTCTGCATGATCGAGCCGGCTCTGGCAGACGCAGTCCCCACCGCCCTGGCACCCCCGCCACCGCCTGCTCGCCCCTCGCCCGCCCGTAAGCTCGCCGCGGCGCGCGTCCTGCTCGACCAGGACCTGGTGGCTGAGGCCCTCGACCTCGTTCTCGACGGCTTGCTGCTGGCGCTGGCTGGCGATGAGACGCCGCCTCCCAGAGATCAGGCCGCCCTGTGGCTCTTCGGCACCCAGCTTCCCGCGGGCCGGGCCTCGACCGAAGACGCCGCCCTGGTCGCACGTGGGCTGGCGCTCTCCCAGATCCCTGAGCTGCCCGCCAGCCTGGTGCGGGCCGCGCTGGACGACGCAGACGGCGTGGTGGCCAGAGCGGGCTGAGCCCAGCGGCGGGTCAATATCCGACAGCCGCTTCAGCTCCTTCCGACCAGGCGTCGTTGACCCATGTGAAGCGCAGAGGATCGAGTAGCTGTTCTGCGAGTGCCCGTCGCCGGACTGGTCCCGTCGGGGCACCAGGCCCAGTCACGCCGCCCACGCCCTTGACCTGTCGAACCGTCTCGGTCTCGAGGTACACGTCGCGACACCGCTCTTCGACCAGGCGATCACACCCCGTGGGCGGCGTCGGACCGGCGATGGATGGGACTCAACAGCCGAGGATCCAGCCGACCCACCCGAGCCAGGCGCCCGCTGTCCTTCTCGTCCAGACCGATGGTGCGAGGGGGAAGAGGCGGCACGGGACTCCAGAGTGAGGGGTGGGCTGATGGTAGAGCT
>JAADHA010000670.1 GCA_013152105.1 Oligoflexia bacterium
ACATCGTCGCCGAGCTGGCCGGCCACGGCGTTCACCAGGCCAGGCAGCGCCAGCGGCAGATCCAGCAGGTGCGCCCGCAGCGCGGGGACCGCCGAGACGGCCCGGCGCATACGCCGCACCAATCCCGGATGGGAGCGCGACCTGGATGGGCCCCGGGTCGTGCGATTGAGACGGGTATCGAGCGGATCGTAGAGCCGCAGGACGGCAGGCCACAGCCCGGCCTGCATCAGCTCGCGCATCGCGCTCCAGGCCGACTTGAGGTTGGGAAAGGCGTAGCCACGAAGCCAGCGTGTCTGGGGCAGCGGCGCGATCCGCACCAAGACCTGAGTCACCACACCCAGGGCACCCTCGGAGCCACACAGGACCGGGAGCAGGTCTTCGCTGCCCTTGGGTGTCCACGCCCCGGTCGCCAGTGACCCGGCCGGAGTCTCGGCCCGAGCGGCCAGCAACATATCGTCGAAGACGCCATAGCGACTGGAGAACTGACCCGCGCCTCGGGCGGCGATGTAGCCACCCACCGTGGAGCACCAGATCGACGATGGGCTGTGGGCCGTCATCCAGCCGCGGGGCGCCAGCCAGTCTTCGAGGTGCTGCCCCAGGATGCCAGCCTGCACCCGCACGGTCCGAGCCCCAGGGTCCAGCTCGAGCACCTGGTTCATCGCCTTGAGGTCGACCACCAGGCTGTTGGACCGCCCGGCGGCCGCACCGCAGACACCAGACCCGGCCCCATAGGGCACCACCGCCAGATCCCGCTGCTCAGCCAGACCCAAGGCTTCACGCACCTGATCGTCGGTCTTGGGCCATGCGACCAGCGCGGGGGCAGGCGAACGCTGCCCATGAGCCAGGCGGAGGGTGTCGCGAGGCCACAGATCCCGCCGGTAGGCATCGAGATCGAGCGGGGCGCGGCTGGTGACCAGGGAGCGATTGCTGGGCATGCCTACCCGGTATCCGGTACACATCGCCGCTGAGCACCTGGCCGAACATGAAATCGGTCCAGAGAGCGCCACACGAAGAAACGCCCAGCCGGATGGGCTGGGCGTCCCTGCGGTGAGGTCAGCAGGGAGAACCCGCCGGACCTTGTTTCAGTGTCTCCGCGCACCACTCATGCAGCAAATATGCCACGTTCGAGACGGTCACCATAAGCAGCCGCAATAAAAAAGAAATCACTGAAGACATGGATTGGCGATGGAGACGGGCAGGTCCTTCCAGAGGACAAATCGCGACATCCCTGTCGTGGTCAGGTCCGTCGAGCCCAGGCGGCGATGCCGTCAGCCAAGGCCCACGGCCGTTCCACGGGGTGGAGAAAGCGCCCCCCCGCGACGGACTGGTGAACCAAGGCGGGCAGCACCAGGCGTGCTTCATCGACGACAGCGGCCGGATAGAGCCGGTCCTCGTCACCCCAACAAGCCAAGGCGGGGCCATCGAAGGTCGGCGTGGAACGTACCGCCTGGGGAAGCGCTGAGAGATAGCCAAGGACGGCCTGGCGACGGGTATTCGTGGCAAAGAGCGGGCCGCAGATCGCGACAACCGTGTCACGGTCCATGACGTAGGGGTTGCGCACCGCGCGCCGCAGCCCGGCTGAGCTGGCCAGCCAGGACAACACCGGGCCGGGCCGAAGGGCTTCTACGGCCAAGGGCGCCCGCGCCAGGCCGGCGATCAGCGCCGTGATCGGATCCAGGCCCGAGACGGGGCCGTTGCTGACCACCAGACGGACGCCCGGGACCTGGGTGGCGGCACGAATGGCGACCGGCAAGGCCAGGCCATGCGCCACCAGGATGGGCCGGGGCCCGACCGCCAACAGACGCGCCACGACCCGACCCACACAGGCAGCGATGATGCCCTCACCCTCACCCTCACCCTCCTGCGAGAGCGCACCCGCGTCGCTGTCCGTGGCCAGCAGCTCGCAAACTTCACAGCCAAGTGGGGCCGCACCTGGCGCCGATTGCAACTCGCGAAGCCGCCGCTCGACATCGGTCCAGAGGCGCCCCGATGTCGGCGGGCCGGCGATCATCAGGGCAGTTGGCATGCGCTGCAGGTCTCCTTAGAGCCCACCGGGTAGCACGGAAGCGACCAAACCGGATACCACGCATCCGCGTCGTGCGGCCGAGCACTTGCTCTCCACGTGCCCCTGGACAGGGTCGTGACCGCGCCTGCAGCGACGACAACGAACGGGCCCACGACGGGCTGGGTAGACGGAGTGAGCGCGTGTACGACCTGATCATCCGAGATGCAACCATCGTCCGCTCCGGCGGCCGCCTCGTCGCCGATGTCGCAGTCAAGGACGGGCTTATCGCCTTTGTCGGCGGCACCCCTCCCGATCAGGCTCAGCAGGAAGTCTCAGGCATCGGCCGCTTCCTGATCCCGGGCGTGATCGACGGGGATGTGCGCCTGACGGCCCCCAAGACCGAACCTGCCGCGCTGTGGGCCGCCGAGTCCCGCGCCGCAGCGGCACGCGGCGTCACCACCTTCATCCACCGCGCAGCAACCTCTGGATCCGTCGCTGATCTCAACGCAGTCATGGCTGCGGCAGCCAGCACCAGCGTCGTGAGCCACGGTGTGTGGGCCGTCGCTGGCGATGACAGTGACAGTGGCAACGACGCCGCCTTGTCCGATCTCGTCGCAGCCGGCGGCGCCGTGGGTCTCAGCCTGACCGTGGGACAGGGCCATGCCGACGCCGATCGCCTGCACCAACTTCACGCGACGACCAGCGGCTTGCTGGGTGTGCTGGTAGAGGACGCCGCCATCGTCGCCAAGATGGCGCGCAAGTGGCGGGCTGTTCCAGACCCGCTGCACAACGACATCCACCCGTCCAAGGCCGCACTCGCCGGCGCCAAGACCTTGCTGGCCCTGGTGCGCGACACCGACCGACCGGTACACATCCACCAGCTCACTACGGCTGGCGAACTGAACCTCTACGACCCCTACCGTGACGACATTCCCCTCACCGCGGGCGTCACGCCCCAACACCTCTTCTTGTCTACGGACACGACGGACCAGAGAGGTGGGCTGCTCACCACGGATCCACCGATCCGCCCCGAGCTCGACCGACGCGCGCTGTGGGCCGCCATCAAGCGGGGACGCGTCGACGTGTTCAGCAGCGGACACGTCCCCCTGTCCCGGAACCAGAAGGCCAGCGGCTACTGGGACGGGCCTTCGGGCCTGCCCGGCGCCGAGACGCTGCTGCCGCTGCTATTGGGTGCCGTGAAGAACGGTCGACTGGGCTTGGAGAAGCTGGTCGAGATGTGCTGCGAAGCCCCGGCTCGGATCTTCCAGCTCGAGGGCAAGGGCCGCATCGAAGTGGGCGCCGACGCGGACATGGTCTTGTTCAGCGAGGCAGAGACATCTCGGCTGCACGCTGACGATCTGCACTCGATGGCCGGCTGGTCTCCCTACATCGGACGAGAGATCGGCGTCGGACCCGAACTGGTGGTGGCCGGTGGGCACATCGTCGCGCGCCAAGGCGTGCTGTCCAGCGACCTCAAACCCG
>JAADHA010000529.1 GCA_013152105.1 Oligoflexia bacterium
CGGCCCCCGTCATGGCCGGCTTCGGCATCCGCAGCAGAGCCCAGGTCGAACAGATCGCCCCCCACTGCGACGGCGTCATCGTCGGGAGCGCCTTGATCGAGGTCATCCAACGCGGCGAGGACCCCGCGGCCTTCTTGCGAGGCTTGCGGGATGGGTGAGGCTACTCCGCGCAGGGGGGAGCGAGCAGGGCTTGGTCAGATTGAGCAGGCCACACAGTTTGGCGGGGGCGGCGGCGGAGGCGGCAGAGGCGGCAGAGGCGGCGGAGGCGGCTCCACGAGTACCCGCAGACTCTCGATATCCGCACCGGCGACAGAACGGCAGTCGCGATTCAAGGGGGCCGACTGTGTCACTTGAGACGGGCCTAATGTCAGGGGATCTGGACTCTCACGCCCGAAGATCTGCAGCTCACCCTGAGCCGCCAAGCACCGACCACCCACGGTTCAGGCCAGCCCCAGTCGCTCCATCAGCCGAAGCCAGGCCGATGGCGAGGGCGGGACGGCGCTGACCGGCTCTCGAGCACGGTAGACCGCGTGGGAGGTCTGTCCATGCTCGGCCTCGCGGTGCATGCCGACCGAACGGATCTGGACCTCGAAGACATCGCCGCCGCGTGTGCGCACGGTGGAGTGCAGGCTGCGGTAGCCGCTGGACTTGGGGGCGGCGATGTAGTCCTTGAAACGCGACACGATCGGGTCGTAGCGCTCGTGCAGCGCCCCCAGGGCCAGGTAGCAGTCAGCGGCGGTGGGCACGACCAGGCGTATCGCGACCAGGTCCTGCACCTGCGACAGCTCCAAGCCCTTCTGCTGCATCTTCCGCCACAGACCCGCGGCATGCTTGATGCGGTAATGTACGTCGACCAGGGGGATCCCCCGCGCGTCCAGAGTGCGCTCCAACTCGGCGCTTGTCGTGGCGGTCAGTGCTTCGAGTTTTTCCTGGTTTTCCACCAGGTATTGAGCGGCTGAATCGTAGCCACCGGGATCGAGGACCCGCAGGGCCGCGTCTTCCAGCGCGTTGCGCGTGTCCAACCAACCCAGGCGCTCCGCGGTCATCGCGTACCGTTCCCAGGCCTCGCGAGCCAGGTGCCGGGTCTCCTCGGCGGTCGGATCGCCGTCCTCGATCTGTGCAACCACGCCCTGGAGGAGCGCCTTGGTGGCCTCGAAGTCGATGGGCTCGGGGGGGTCATCGGAGTGGGGGGCCCGCTGGTCCAGCCACTCCGGGTCGATGTGCGCGCCACGCTCCACCGCGACGGCCCGCTGCTGGGCCGCCACCAGGTGCTCGACGGTGCGGCCCAGCTCTTGGCCGAGCACTCGAAAGCGCCACCCGACGCGCCGGATCTCCCAGGCCCCACCGGGGTCTGGCATGTCGTCCCAGTAACCCAGCTCCATCTTGCCGATCCCGCGGATCAGACGGTCGAGCGGGACCGTCACCTCGTGGCGAACTGCCAAGGCCAACAGGGCCAGGATCAAGCCGGCTGTGACCACCAGATGAATGGCCCAGTTGCGCCAGTGATGGCGGACGGCCGCGGCTTGCTGGCTGCCGTCCTGGGTGATGCGCAGGGTCAGCGGGGCGCTGTCCAGCCCGGGGCTCGTGACCTCCAGCTCAGCGTCCAGCACCGGCCCGACGGGCGGAAGCAGCGCACCCGGGGTCGCCGCCACCAGCTCGCCGGACGCCCGGACCAACGCAAGCTGATGGTCGGCGTGCCCCTGCTCGACGTAGGAGTCGTGGAATTGTGTGACCCGCTCGGTCGCCTGCTGTGGATCCCGGGCCTGCTCCAGGTCCAAGACCAGCGGCGCCAAGGACTCGCGCAGCATGCCCTGCCGCTCGGCCTCGGCGCGGTCCTGCTCACCGACGAGCTGGTAGGCCGACATTCCACCCATGACGCCGACGATGATGAACAGTGCAAGCAGGACCAGGCGCAGGCCCAGGCCCATCCCACGGCGGGGCGGCGGGAGTTGGACGGAAGGAGTGGACGCGAGGGTGGACTCGGGCATGGCACGCTCCTGGGGAGCGCTGCCCTTGCAATTCCGACGCCAGGCGCTGGGCTCACGGTCGCAGCCCCCCCCTTGGGGCTGAAGACACTGCGGAAAAGCCATGCCTGGCCCAGCGGGGGTCCAGCCGGACCCATACGGGATTCGCAGGATGGCGCGCCAGTTCGCATGTCTGCAACGCGATCAATCCCGAATCGCCGCCAAGGATCGGGCCAACACGGCCCCTGGATCGCCACCGGTCGGACAAGCGACGCACAGCTCGACGCCCTGGTCGTCCCCCGTGATCGCGATCAACGCCGCAAGGTCGGGGCTGCCCGGGGGCAGGATAAAGGCGCGAGACGTGGTCCAGGCGCCGCAAGACAGGGCGACATGGTCGAGGCGGCCCAGGTTCGTGATCGTCGCGGTCGTCGTGACATGGCCGGTGCGCTGGCCCGCGGCGACGGCCCGCTGGCCAAACCAGTGCACCACCCACAGCGGCAGACCGCGGACCCGTCGCCCCTGCTCGACAAAGGTGGCGTGTTCGCCATCGGTGAGGGCCTGGCGCAGCCGGTCAGCGACCCGAGCAGGCGACCCCGGAGGAGGTCCGACGGAGACGCGCACCAGCCCCGTCAGGTTGGCGGTGGTGCGCAGGTCCGGGCGGTGCCGACGCAGGTCGACCGGGACATCGATCCGGCCAGGGCCCAGGGCGGAGATCAGCCGAGGCAGCAGGTCGGAGGGGTGGCCATCGACACGAGCCCGCCGCCAGATCGTGCCCGGACCGCGCCCCAGTGCACAGGCCGGGCGGGCGTCGCGAGGAGGAGGAGGATTCCAGGGAACATCGCGCAGTTCGCCGCGGGCCAACGCATCGAGGACCAGGTCCATGTCAGACAGCTCGGCCCCCACAGCAGGAGCGACTGCTTCACCCCGCAGGGTAGAGAAGAGGCTCTGGGCGAAGAGCAGCAAGCCTTGCCCGTCCATGGCGGCGTGAAGGGCACGGAACACGACCCGAGGCCCGGCCAGGACGACCTCGGCCACGGGGCCTGCCGCGGACAGGCGGTCAGCCAAAAACGGGGCGCCGATCTGGCTCTGCCCATCCCAACCGGGGGCATCGACCTGGCGAACCCGCGGCAGTGGCCCGTCGTGCTGCCAGCGAGCATGGCCCAGCCAGCCCCGACCGCGGACGCGAAGGCCGGGGAGAGCCGTGGCGACCGAGACCACGGCTTGTCTCACCGTCTCGACCGGCAGCCGGCCCTGCCCCTCCAGCACGAGCTGGATGACGAAGGGCGGCAGCAGCCGGTCGGCCACCAGCCACACCCTCTCCAGGCCCGACATCGGCCGCGGCGGCGTAGAGACGGGCGCCAGCGTCGCCGCCGACCCAGGGACGAGATCGTCGCTCACGCCGGCAGGTAGCGATACACGACTTCCGCCACACAGGCGGGCTTGACTTCGCCCTCGATCTCGATGCTGGCCACGAAGATCGACTCCATCCAATCCCGCTTGTCGCTGACCTCAGCCA
>JAADHA010000126.1 GCA_013152105.1 Oligoflexia bacterium
GATGTGAAGGACTTCGACAGCAGCAAGTCGGGGCTGATCCCGCTGATCCTGCCGACGATGGCCTTCTCGGTTGGGATGGCCTTTCTGTAGCGTGGGATCCATGCTCTTCGCTGAGGTGTTCCATCAATGGGCTGATCGTCCTCGCGCGACCCTGCTGGATCGGTGATGATGCGGTTCTGTTTACCCGCCATGTTCGCACAACCCGTCCTCCCCCTCGGGCTGCGGCGCTTTCCTGGCGGCCGGTCGCGGCCATCGCTTGCGGCGGTGCTTGCCCTTCTTCGACGTGGTGTCATCTGTGGGAGGAGGCGGCGAGATGAGCGGCGTCGTGTCGACCCTGTCATCCACAAGTGTCAGCAGCCACAGCCAGCCATTGTCGGCGACATAGGCGGCCTGGAAGTCCGGCAGGGTCACGCGGAGCAGGGTCTCGATGGGGGAGCGGGTGTTGGGGTCGGCGAGAAGATTCAGGATGGGCCGACGGAAGCTGCTGGGCAGGACCAGGCTGCTGTCACCGGCGACGACCATCCAGGCAGACTGGATTCCGGCGGCGCTTGCGTACTGCGACAGGTGAAGACCGGCGGTGACGGCCACGGCTTGGCCTTGCTGGCTGACTTCCCGTCCGTCGATCCAGGGGCCGCTGGTGGTGCCAGGTGGCACGATCTGGATCATCAGATCGGGGGCTGCCTGCCGCGCCTGTGCCAGGGGCGCCTGCCCCTCGACGGGAGCGGAGCTGGCCCACAAAAGCTTCGGATCAAAGGCCAGGGCGGTCAGCATCTCGCTCTTTGCGGCTTCGGGCCGGTCGCGCTCGGCTTCCAGCGCGCCGCGAAACAGAAAGACCTGGGCCGCGATGGCGGGGTCGACGCGTTCGCTCAGGCAACCCATCAGGGCGACGCCCAGGTCGAGATGGTCGAAGGTGCTCGGGCGGTCGCGATCTTCCCAAGCAGCCTGGGCACGTAGCAATTCCGCGCGGATGTCCTCCATTCGCGTGGGCTGCCCAGCACAGCGACGCATCACGGCCTGGCCGATGGTCTGAGGCGGGATGGTCAGCAGATCGTCCAGGCGGACCACGGAGAGCTGCGAGGCAGGCAGGCCCGTGCGTTGCGCCACGAGCGCGGGCACAGCGCTGTCGGCGTCACTGTCGGCGTCACTGTCGGCGTCACTGCCGGCGTCACTGCCGGCGGCGGTGTCGACGACGACGGGTACGCCAGCCAGGGCCAGGGAGCTGAAGAGGCAGAACCACATACCAGTCTGGCTAACGCGCGCGCGCGCCGCGGTCCCTTGGCGTCGCGGTCTCCAGCAGGCTCAGTCGGTTGCGCAGGCCGAGTTGGTGTCAAAGCTGTAGCAGATCTCGACGCTCTGGTCCCGCTGTACGACGATCGGGATCAGGGTCTTCTCACCGTCGGGGCTACGGATCTCCAGCACGTGGCTGCCGACGTCGAGGAGGTATCCCCGCCCGCTGCGGCTGAGCTGCCGCCCACGCTCGGCGACGGTGGCGCCGCTGGGGACCGTGCGCACGATCACCAGGCCCGTGGGATCGGCTGGCGCGGTTGGCGTCACGGACCCTGTGCCGGGTGCGGCTGTGGTGTCGGCGCCGCTTGCCGAGTCCGTGGCCGGCCCGATCTGGATGATGCGGGGCGAATGCGTGCTTGTGGGCGCCGTGCCGCCGGTTGGCTTGGCCGGGACTGGCTTGGCCGGGACGGGCTGTGCTGGGACGGGCTGTGCTGGGACGGGCTGTGCCAGGACGGGCTGTGCTGGGACGGGCTGTGCCTTCACCGGCGCAGCCACAGGTACGGGTGTGGTCGGCTCACCCTGGGTTGGCGCAAGTAGCCGAGGGAGCAGCCACAGAAGCACCGCTGCGGCGGTGAGCAGGGCCAGCAGGACGACCAGAGGAGCCCGGCGCCGGGCCACAGATGCCGCGTGATCGACAACTGGGGGTGTAGCGGAGACTGGTGCCGGCGCTGGGGATGGAGCGCCCGCCGGTTCCGTCGACTGTGCCGTCGACCGCGCCGTCGACTGCGCGATCGACTGTGCGTCGGGTGGCGGCAGGTAGAGGGAGGGTGTGGGCGCATCGGTGCCCAGCGGTACCATCGTGAGGCTGGGGTTCTTCGAGGCGGGATCCAGCAGGGTGGCGAGGGTCTCGGCGACGTCGGGGTCGTCTCGCAGGTAGTCTGGAAGGTCTTCGAGGGACGCGGCCAGGGTCTGGGTTGACGCCGGTGTCGGCTGGAAGAGGACGGTGACTTCCATCTCGGCGCCGTCATGAAGTGCCTGGAGATCCTGGGACATCTCGGCACAGCTTTGGTAGCGGTCCTCGGGGTAGAGGCGGGTGGCCTTTTGGATGACTCGGGCGAGATCGTCTGGGATGTCGTGGTAGGCCTTGTCGTGGGTCTCGGAGTTGTGGAGTGCGTTGGGCTTGCGAGCGGTGAGCAGAAAAAAGAGCGTCGCACCCAGGGCGTAGATGTCGGCTCGCCCGTCTACTTCCTTGGAACTCTGGCGTTGTTCCGGTGGCATGTAGGCCCAGGTGCCCATCACCATGCCGGTCTGCGTGAGGCTGCCCTGCGCCTGGATGATTCGCGCGATGCCAAAATCAGCGATCTTCAGGACACCGTTTCGGTCCACCAGGATGTTCTCGGGCTTGATGTCCCGGTGGATTACGCCGTCGTTGTGGGCAGCCCCCAGCGCCGCACACAGCGTGATCCCGATCTGTATCACCTCGCCTGGGGAAAACGGTCCCTTGGCCTTGATCCGGTCGGCCAGGCTGCCGCCCTCGGCCAGCTCCATGACCAGGTAGGTGCCGACATCGTCTTCGACGACATCGTGTACCATCAGGATGTTCTGGTGACGCAGACTGGCCTGGGCCGTGGCTTCTCGTTCGAAGCGCTCGCGGATCTGGGGGTTGTTCGCAAAGCGCTTGTGCAGCAGCTTTATCGCTCGCACCACCTTTATGCGGTTGTCGAAGGCCAGCAGGACCACGGACATCCCGCCTACCCCGAGCACGCGCTCGATGCGATAGCGGCCGGCGCTGAGCTGATCGGGGGGCTGCGGCATCAAGGCATGGTATCGCGCCCGGACCGTCCCTGGGTCAAGCCAGTGCTTCGGCCTCGAGTCGGCGACGGTCGGCCACGGGCAGGTTGAGCTGGTATATGACCGTGGCGTCATCGAGTTGGATCAGGATGGCCTCGCCGTGAAGATCCTGGCCCTGGGCCGTGACGATCTGGGTGCGGGTGCGGGTGGGCCAGGTTGACAAGTGGTCTCGTTTCAGTCGCAGAAAGCCGGCCAGCAGGTCGCCCAGGGCCTTGGTACGAAATTCCTGAACCGATGGCCAGCCGACGGTGAGCGTGGGGTGGGCACCGCCGCCCAGCAGGTCCACGGCGACCGCAGGTGTGTGAGGTGCCGGTGCTTCGGGTACTGGTGCTTCGGGTACTGGCAGAGGCTCAAGCACAGGTGCGGCTGGCTGCGAAGCGGGGGCAGATTCGGCCGGGGGCCCTCGACCGCTTCGAGCAGCCCCTGGAGCTGTTGCTGTCGCTGCAGTGCCTTTTCGTGCGAGTTCTTGCGTACGTTCCGGTTCGCGTCGGAGTCCTGCCACCAGCCAATGCTGCTCAGCTTGGCGCCACTGAGCCGGGCCGCGCGATTGGAGGGGCTGGTCTGTGGAATCCTGATGGTCGAGCTGAGGATGTCGTGGAAGAACAACGGTTCGGCCAGATCTTCCACAGGCTTGGCACGTCTCTCCAGGCGCGCGCAGCGGGCTTCGATGCGCGCCTGTTCTTCGGCTTCTTGCCGGGCCTCTTCTTCGGCCTGCTGTTGGGCCAGGGCGTTTCGTTCCAGGATGTTCCCGCGCAGGTCCTGTGGAACCCTCCCGAGCTCGGTGTCGTGGAGCCAGCGCTCGAAGGGCTTCAGATCACCCTTGTCGATCGTGTCAACGTGGGCTTGGTAGTGTGCTTGGCCCTTGCGGTGGCTGGCCTCTTGGCCCCCGTCGATCCCGAGCCAGCCCAGGACGGTGTCGTCGGCACCGGGCAGCTCCAAGCGAAACTCCAGGCGTGCGCCCAGGATCAAGGGCACGTCCAGCCAGAAGTCGATCTTACGACCCCGAACGCTGTCGGCGCGCCCCACGACCAGACCCTGCGGTGCACGCAGAGAGATCATGACGGAGGAGGATGCGGACACGGGAGAGTCTCCTACAACCTATCTTACCCCTTTTTACACCTGATGGGCTTCGTGATCTTGTCGCGCGATGATTCGCTCTTTTAGCTGACCGCAACCGGCCTCGATGTCGATGCCGCGGCGAAGGCGCACCGTGGCGGAGATGCCGTGCGCAGCGAGTGCGGCGACGAAGCTGGCCGTCTCTGCCTGGGCGGTCGGGCTCCCGGCGAAGGCCGCGGTCGGGTTGAGGGGGATCAGGTTGATGTGGCAAGACAAGCCCTTCAGCAAGCGGCCCAGGGCATGGGCTTGGCGTGGGGTGTCGTTCTGGCCCGCGATGAGTGCCCACTCGAACGTGATCCGCCGCCCGGTGATGGCCTGGTAGTCGCGGCAGGCGGCGACCAACTCGGCCAGGGGCCAGCGGCGGTTGATCGGAAGCAGGGCGCTGCGCTCGGGGTCGGTGGCGGCGTGCAGGCTGATGGCCAGGGTCACCTGCAGGCCCTCGGCCGCGAAGCGACGGATCTCGGGCACCAGACCCACGGTGCTGATGGTGATGTGCCGCTGGCCGATGCCCAGGACTTCGATGATGCGACGAACGGCGCCAATCGTGGCTTCGTAGTTGTGGAAGGGCTCACCCATGCCCATCAACACGACGTTGCTCAGGCGCTTCCCGCATTGGGCCAGTTCGGCGTGGAAGCGCCATGCCTGCTCGAAGA
>JAADHA010000629.1 GCA_013152105.1 Oligoflexia bacterium
GAGGCACAAACGCGGGTGGCCGACGCCGCACGCCTGGGCGATGTCCTGCCCTCCGATGACCTTGGGCCTCCCGCCTGGATCGCCGGCGCCACCGCGCCCTGGATCCGCGCCGCGGCCAAGGGGTGGAAGCCATGACTCCAGACCTGAGCCCAGACCTGACCAGCGCCATGTCCATCTTGGTCGACGAGCCCAGCAACGCCCAGGCATTCGGGGTGCTCGAGCGCTACGTCCAGCGGCGCACAGCCATGCTGGTGGACCGAACCGAGTGGCGCCCGGACATCGCCCAGGACGTGCTGCTCAAGCTCTTCGACCGCCTCAGCCAGGGAACCCTGCGCATCGACGCCGGGGCCAGGGGCTACGTCAGCCAGGCGATCCGCAACCGCTTCATCGACCGCATGCGGCAGAGCCAACGTGCACACCGCCTGCGCGATGCCTTGCAGCAGCGGGCAACCGTACTTGGCGCGGCCGAGCCGCCGATGGGCGCGGCACTCGACGATCCAAGAAAGCTGGTCGAGCGGGTCGCGGCCGTCGCGCGGTCGCAGCGGGCCGAGCGCTACCGCGATGCCTTCGACCAGGACCTGCAGCAGGTGCTCGAGCTGGTCTTCGCCGGACGCAATATGGTCGAGATCGTCTGCCAGTCCGAGCGCGTGCAGCCCGACACCCCCAACTTCCGTACCGTCGCGAACCGCGTCTACAAGCGCCACGGCAGGCTGCGCCAGGCCTTGATCGCCGCCAGTGAATCGCTCCTTGCGAGCGGACAACTCGACCAAGCCGAGGCCGCCCTGCTGCCCCAGCTCCTCTCGCAGATGCTGAGCTGTCAGCACAGCACCGCCTCGGCCGTCCCTCGAGCAGACACGGAGCCGACATGAGACCTCTCCCCGCCGACCTGGCGGCACTGCTCGCCGCCCCCGACGCGGCCCCGGACATCGATCTTCCACGCCCCAGCGACCCGATCGGCCACGGCCTGATGGCCCCCGCCAAGCTTGACCTCCAGCACATGCGCGCCCCCCCAGTCCCGGTTGCGATGGCTGACTGTCCGCTGGGGCTGTGGCGCCTGGTCGACCACGGCGGCGACCTGGTCCTCGACCCGCCGGCCGCCGTGTCCGTCCTACGCGGTCGGCCCTGGGTTCTCGAGGATGACGGCCTGCTGCTGCGAAGCGACAAAGAAGCCATCACCTTGCAGGCCGAAGGTTGGTTGGTCGACATCGACGCCGGCCGCGTTCGGGCCTGGCGCCTGCCTCCCGAGACGGGACCCTCGCTGCCGCCGCGTCCCCAGTTCACCCTGCATGTCCCGCCCTGGCCGGGCCTGGACACGCTCCTGGGCGGGCGATCTTGTGCCCCCTGGCTGGCCGACCGGGTCACCCACCGGGGCCAGGCCGCCGACCCGCTCGCTCGCCTGGCCGGCGCGGGCCTGCTGGCGCGCTTGTGGGAACCCGCCTCTTCCCATGAGCGCAGCCAGGCCATCGCCGACCTCGTCGCGGGTCGACCACAGCCACAGACCGCGATCCGAAGCTGGCTGGTAGACCTGAACAGTCTCCCCGCCTTGGCAGCCGCCCGCGGCCGGGCGGACTCCCTGTCCGACGCGCTGACTGACCTCGAGAAGCTGGCAATCCGGGCGCCCCAGGACGCCCCCGAAGCGGCCCGCCACGTCGTCGAGGACCGAGATGACCTCGCCTCGATCAGCGTAGCCATCCGTCTGTCCGGGACCGACCCCAGCACCTTGGAGTACGCCTTGCAGGACGTCGACCAGGCGGTCTCTGTTCACGGATCCCTGCTGTCCGAGCTGCTGCGGATCGACCCCGATGATCCCTGGCTACGAGCGGTCTCTCGGCAAGAGCCCGAACACTGGTGGGGAGCGCTGCTGCGATGACGCTGCACGATCTACTGAAGCGCCGGGACCACCTGGGCTGGGGCGAGCGCCACACCCTGGAGCCCTGCCTGGCGCAGCCCTTCTGCGTGGCCGACGCGCCCAGGGTTCCCGGTTGTGCCCCCGCCGTCTCTGTCCGCGATGAACACGGTGCGCTGTGGCGCCTGCATGTGTCCAGGGAAACGTCCGACCTGGACACTGTCTTCGTCGGTCGCGCCGCCTACAGCGCCGATCTGGCCACCAGCCTGATCTTGACCGAGGTCGGGGCCTTCTACCCGGACCTGCTGCGCTGCAGGCCGTGCCTGAGCGCCCGGATCGTACACGACACCGGCCCGGCGCAGCCTCCCCTGGCGCTCGACGGTGCATCCTTCGGGCTGTCCATGGCCCTGGCGATCCTGTCCTTCGCCCTGGAACTCCCCCTGGTGCCCTCGGTGGCCGCCACCGCTGCCTTGGACCCCGATGGCCACCTGCGACCCGTCGGAGGCCTGGCCGAGAAGCTGCGGACCCTACGGGACTGGGCCCCGCAGGTCCAGACCGTCCTGGTGGCGGCAGACCAGGAACTGCCCACTGTTTCGGCCGCTGTTTCGGGTGCGCCGAACCTGATCCCCATCGCGGACCTGGGTCAGGCCCTGCCCCATGCCTTCGCCGCCAGATCAATCCCCGAGCTGATAGTCCGGCAGATCCAACCCGGCGCCCTGCCCCAGGTCGCGCGCAGCCTCTTCCGCCTGGCCCTGCACAACAGCTCGACCGTGTTGTCCTGGGACAATGTGTGGGAACTGTCCACGTACACAGTGCGACAGCTCGCGCGATCGGGATCTCCCCCCGACAGTCTGTGGATGGCCCAGGTGGCCCAAGCCGTCGCCGCCCGCCACACCGGTGCCACCGACGTGTCCTGGCCGCCCGATCCCCCGCGGCCGCCTGCCACCGCCGTCTCGCTCGTTCTGCTCTCCCACCGGGTTCAGCACGCCGCCGATCTGGTCCAGACAGACTGGCAGCCCCTGGCTTCTCAGGCCCGCCAGGCCGCGCTGGCCAACCCTGGCCTGCCCGGCAGCGCCCGACTGTGGGGTGCCCTCGGTCGACTGTACGCCTCCTGGGGTCAGGGCCCGGACGCGCTGGACGCCCTGAGGCGGGCCTGGGAGACCTGGCGAGAGCTCTTCCAGGAGTTCCAGGCCAGCTACGCGATCTGCGAGTGGCTGCGCATCCTTGGGGCCATGAACAGACCCGACGCCGCGGACGCCGTTGACGCAGTCCTGGACGGTCCCTTCCAAGCCGTGTGGGACGCGCCGCAGACCTCGCAAGTCTCGCGCGCCTTCCTGGCCGTAGCCGCCGGCCGAGCGCTGTTGTGGACCCAGCGCCCCCAGCGGGCCATGCACTACCTGGCCCCGCAGCCCCTGGCCTATCCCCACGTCGAGCACGCCCGCCTGCGCCTGCGCTTGCAGATCCGTCCCGATGACGACGACCTGGCGGCCTTGAGTGGAGACCGGCTGTCGCTGTTGCTGCTGCGGCTGGCGCAGGGCGAGGATCGCGCGCTGGCCGAGCTGAGCGCGGACCAGGAAGAGGGCCACGAGGTCGAGCGGATCCTGGGCTTTGTCGAGGGTGAGGGGCAGCGG
>JAADHA010000236.1 GCA_013152105.1 Oligoflexia bacterium
GGGCGAGATCCTGAAGCTCGAGCCCGACACCTCGCGCATCCCCGCCCTCGCCGACCTGGACCCGCACCTGTTCTACCTGGCGTGGACCGTGGTCCTCAAGACGCGCCGCCCCCGCTCCTCGATCGACAACGTCTTCCTCTTCGTGATGGACGACAACCCCATCGAGATCGTGGATGTCACGTCCCGGTACCGCGAGGGCCAGGATCTGGCGGATGCCGACAAGCTGCTTGGGCAGATGGTCGTCGAAGAGGGCTACACCAGCCAGGACAAGGTGGAACAGGCGCTGGCCGCGCAGAAGAGGACCGGCGAGCTCCTGGTCGAGGCCGGAGATGTGCTGCCGGGGCAGGTGGAGCGCCTGGTGCATCGGCAGCAGGCGGCGCGCGAGGCCCGCCTGGCCACGACGATTCGGGTGGATGTCGACAAGCTGGACCGCCTGGTGAACCTGGTCGGAGAGATGGTGATCAGCGTGTCCCGTGCCTGTGGCGCCCTTCGATCGGCCCCGACCGACGAGAACCAGGGCGCCGCCGAGGCCCTCGAGGCCATCGGGCGCCAGATGCAGGATCGGGTGATGATGCTGCGCATGGTGCCCGTGGAGGGGACCTTTGCGCGCTTCCAGCGGGTCGTGCGAGACCTCTCCCAGGAACTGGGGCGCCAGATCGGGCTGGTCACCGAGGGCAACGAGACGGAACTGGACAAGAGCGTCATCGAGCGCCTGGTCGACCCCCTCAAGCACCTGGTGCGCAACGCAGCCTGCCATGGCATCGAGCCTCCTGACGAGCGGCTCCGGAAGGGGAAGCCCGCCGAGGGGACCATCGTCCTGCGGGCCAGGCAGCAGTCCGGCAGCATCTACGTCGAGGTCGAGGACGACGGGCGGGGCCTGGATCGCCTGCGCATCGCGGCGCGCGCCCGGGAGATGGGCCTGCTCAACCAACCCGACCTTCCGCCCGATGCGGAGCTGCTTCCGCTGATGTTCGAGCCCGGCTTCTCCACGGTCACCGAGGTCAGCGAGATCGCGGGGCGCGGCGTGGGTCTCGACGTGGTCCGGCGAAATATTCAAGAGCTTCGGGGCCACATCCAGGTCCGCTCCATCCCGTCCAAGAGCACCTGCTTCCAGCTTCGCCTGCCCCTCACCCTGGCGATCATCGACACCATCACGGTCTCCGTGGGCGGGGCGATATTCTGCATCCCGATGCTCAGTGTGTTGGAGCAGTTTCGGCCAGCGGCGCGAGACCTGCGGACCGTGGAAGGGCGCGGCGAGGTCGTGATGCTTCGCGGCGAGCTGCTGCCCATGGTTCGCCTGCACCGGCTATTCGATCTCCCCGATGCCCAGTTGGACCCGACCCGGGCGCTAGTCGTGGTCGTGGAGAACGGCAGCCACGTCTTCGCCCTGCTCGTCGACGACGTCCTGGCGCAGGCACAGGCCGTCATCAAGCCGCTCGACGTCAACTTCCGCCGGGTCCCCGGCTTCTCGGGCGCGACCATCCTCGGCGACGGTCGCCCCTCGCTGATCCTGGACATCGACGCGCTGCAGCGCATCGCCTTCCGATCTACGTCCCCCGTGGTCCCGCGTCCAACTGGCCCCGCCCCAACCCAGGAAACCCCATGTCTTCCATGAAGCTGGGCCTCAGCGCAAGGCTCGCCCCAACCCTGATCGGCCTGGCGGTCGTCCCCATCTCGCTGGTGTCCTGGGCGGTCTACGACGAGGCCCAGTCGGACCTGACGGCGGTGAACGAGTCCACGCTCTCCGCCGTGATGGCCCTGAAGCTCGAGAGCGTCCAGACCTGGGCCCGGTCGCAGGTCCAGATGGTCGACATCCTGTCCACCTCGGCCGACGTCCGGGACGGGCTGCGGGCATACCAGGACGCCCTGCAGCAAGGCGGCATGGACGGGGTGGACTATCGCGCGGCGGACGACCGCTACCTCGGCGTCCTCGGGCGCTTCGAGGACATCGACAAGGTGAGCGACATCTACCTTGTCTCGGCCCAGGGCGATGTCGTCTTCTCCGTGGAGCGCAATGGCGAGCAAGGGACCAACCTGGCGCATGGGCCGCTCAAGGACACCGGCATGGCGAAGGCCTGGCAGGGCGCGATGGCCGGTCGGACCACCGTGACGGACTACGAGCGCTGGGCGACCACGCGCGACCCAGCGGTTCTCTTCGCGGCTGCTCCCGTGCGCGAAGACCAGGGCGTCGTGGGCGCCGTAGTGGTCCGCCTGTCCCCGGCCTCTCTGGACGAGGTGTTGCAGGTGAGCACGGGGATGGGGGCGACCGGCGAGACCTACCTGGTGGGTCGGGACCTGCTGATGCGTAGCAACTCGCGCTTCTCGAGCGAACCCACGATCCTCAAGCAAGAGGTCGAGACGGAGACCGTGCGCCAGGCCGTTGCCGGTGACGAGGGGATTCAGTCGATCACGGACTACCGGGGGGAACTGGTCTGGTCGGCCTATGCCCCGGTCGACCTCGGCCTGGACCTGGGTTGGGTCATGATCGCCGAGATCGGCGAGGCCGAGCAGATGCAGGCCATCCACGAGGTACGCAAGACCATGCTGATGGCGCTGGGCGCGGCCCTGCTCGTCGGCCTGGGCGTGGCCATCTTCGTCTCCGAGAAGGTGCGGCGGTCTTTCCGCGCCGCTAGCGAGGGCCTCGACCAGATTGCCACGGGAAACCTGTCCTTCCAGGTGGATGCCCGCTACAGCGACGTGCTGGGCGACATCGGGCGCGCCCTGAACAAGACCGCCCAGGCGCTCTCCGGCCTGGTGGTCAACATCAGCGGGACAGCGCGCAACGTGGGGGCCGGTGCCAACGAGATCGCGACGGCCGCCGAGAGCCTCTCGCAGCGGACGCAAGAGCAGGCTGCGGCCTTGGAGGAGACGGCCGCTACGGTCGAGGAGATGACCGCCTCCGTCAAGCAGAACGCCTCCAACGCACAGCATGCCAACGCCCAGGCCAGACAGGCCAACGAGATGGCGCGGCAAGGCGGCCAGGTCGTGGAGCAGACCTCGCTGGCCATGACGCAGGTCATCGAGTCATCCAGGCGCATCGCGGAGATCGTGGACATCGTCAACGAGCTCGCCTTTCAGACCAACCTGCTGGCCTTGAACGCGGCGGTCGAGGCAGCCCGTGCCGGCGAGCAGGGGCGCGGTTTTGCGGTGGTGGCGCAGGAAGTTCGGAGCCTGGCCGGAAGGAGCGCCACGGCGGCCCGGGAGATCCAGGGCCTGGTGAACGAATCCAATGGGCGGGTCGAGAAGGCCAACGCGCTGGTGATCAGCTCGGGCACCACGCTAGATGGCATCGTCACCCTCATCGACAAGGTCGCGGGCATGGTGGGCGAGATCGCCGCTGCCAGCAAAGAGCAGGCGATGGGCATCGAGCAGGTGAACCAGGCCGTGGGCCAGATGGACCGAGTGGTCCAAGAGAACGCTTCCATGGTGGAGGAGTCCTCCGCCGCGGCCGAGAACCTCGCG